>JAYEGZ010000090.1:0-13206 GCA_034659315.1 Methanobacteriota archaeon | reverse complement strand
TGGATATATACAGCCATGAAATCTGACACAAAACTCCATTTAGCCCATCGCACAGGCAAAAGAGTACAGGAAACTGCGAATAAACTGATGGCGATGGTAAAAAGCCGTGGTAAGGTGCCTGACACTGGTAATAATGCTACGTTCGTCAGCGATGGCAATGATCAGTATACTACAGCTATACTTGGGAACTTCGATCCGAACACAATCAACTACGGACAGCTGGTCAAGGAACGGAAAAATGGTAGAGTTGTTGGAAAGACAAGAAAAATAATATTCAGTGATTTAGATGCCGGAGATATCGAAACAGTGTACGTAGAACGATATAACCTCACCCTGCGACATGGAATCTCGAGATTGGTCCGGAAAAGTCTCTGTTTTTCGAAATGCAAGAATATTCTGGGTTGCCACCTTGACCTCTACCAGTGCTACACCAATCTTATCAGACCCCATTTGACACTTGCAATCAAAACTCCCAAAGAGGTAAGAAACATCAAGAGGACACCGTGTATGGCTGAAGGGATCACCAACCACACATGGACGTGGAAGGAATTTTTGATGTTTAAGTGTGGGTCATGAAATTTAGGACACTACCGATAATTAGGGATATACAATGAATAAACAAATACTCGCACGGGTTGCACTTATGGATTGCATGTTCGTTGTGCGTGCTGTGTTTGCTGTATCCACCACTCCCGCGGACGCAGAGACTAAAACAACCGACATACGTGGTGAAGTCGTGGATGCGGCGTTCTAGATCGTTCCGTTTACATGGACTGGTCAGAACTTTGCCGGGCTGCACTACGACGCGGACAGAAACATCAGGTCAGACACCCCTCTTGGGCTACCGGGCCGATTCGGAGGGACGAAGACAGAGATGGGGCGACATGTACAGCGATGGTAAGCACACATTGGTGGACGCGATGATGAAGATGGTGGCTGGCGGTATATGACCTGCTGGTTTCATCCAGGAAGGGTAACTTTACAATCGCGTATGTACATTTGATCGATACAAGGAGTAACATAATCATGGATGAAATCGACGTCATGTCACGAATGCTCGAACTGGGCGGAACCATGCTTGCAGAGACCTGCGAACGATGCGGCGCGCCCAAGTTTCGATATCAAGGAAAAGTTGGCTGCCCGACCTGCGATTTTAAGATGCTGCAGGACAGGGGAGCTGAGAAAACCGGGAATATCAGGGAAACACAAGGAACGGCTGGAGTTGGCGAGGCGATTGCAGGAATCTCACTTCGCGATGTTGTTTCAGATAAAATCGGCAAAATCGCCGCCGATATGCAGAAAGAGACCGATCTTGTGCGCATACGCGACCAGATGGATTGCATCGAGCGCGGGATTCGGATTATGGGGCTGCTTGGCTGAGGTTAACTCGTTTGTCGCTTGATTACTTAACCACAGTGTAACCATAGTTCTTAGTTCTTGGATCAACTACCAGAGTGACCCCCAAATCCCACCTACGACCCATCTAAGTGCCAACTGCCAGCAGTTGTCCGAAAACCACTCCCTACAACTGCAGCCTGCGCACGATCTCTGGATTTTCCATCATTCCGCGGGTCCTCTTAAGGATAATCGTTGCTATCAGGATCGAGAATGCATGTTTGATCCCGGATTCGTCCGCCGCATCATCAAAAATGTTTTTCGACACCTTCCACAACCCCGAGATCGGTATGATCGTCAGTTCACTCATCTTTTTCGTGATTGTGCTATCAAGCTCCCAGAGTTCTTCTTCGACGTGTGACGAATCGACAAAGCTTACCGGATCGCGGATCAGGGCATCCAGCCCGTCTTGGTATTCCTCGACTCCAAGTACGAATCCAGTGTCATCAAACGCGCCCATGTTGCTCGAGATGCAGATATCAATGAACCTGCCATTCTCAACCAGATCGGCAATATAACTGCACACGCGCCCCGCTGCGTCGATCATCTCGTCAATTGCGTCGCCATCCCCGCTGTGCGCATGTTCGATCATGTCAGTGATTGTGGTGCAGATGCCCCGCAGATAGTACGGGATGCAGAGATCACAACCCGCCGGAAGGTCGTTTATCGACTGATTCACCGATTGCCGCAGTTCATGGAGTCGCTTCTGCTGTGCATCGGTCAATGTCGCCTTTGCCACCACCACAGTCTTTACAGGCTCTTCCGGATCGGGGGGTGGATTTTCGGTCCCTTTGGTCTCTTCTGCCACCGCTTCAGTTGTTTCAGTTGTTTCAGCCTGTTTGGATGCTTCAACCTCAAACTCCTTTTCTGTCGCAGCCGACACAGTACCACCTACTACCTGATACGCCTGACTCACGGCATCTCGCACCTTGTCGCTCGGATCATCGAGATGGCGCTTAAGCGGATCTTTTGCAAACTGCACAAGGCTTTTGTCCCTCTGTCCGATGCGCCTGATCGATTGAGCAGCATTAGCACGGACCCGTTCGTCAGGATCGTCAAGCAGCACGATTATATGTGGGATAACTGATTCATCGAGGTCTGCGAACGCTCCCGCCATCAGGGCGGACCTTGCGCGCTCATCCGCATCCGGACTGTGCAACTGATCGATGATATTCTCTTTTTTCTTTCCAATAAGAGTATACGCACGTTTTTTTATGGAGAAGTCTTTTTTCTTTGATTTTATAAGTAATAACGCTGCTACAGCTACGATTATGACTGCAATCAGGACAAGCGTCAGCATAACCTGGGTCTGGGCGTGTTGTCTCCCTTCCCAATCCTTCTGCAGTGATTCCCTGGTGCTGTTTGCATTTTTTACAACACCGGCAACTATGTTCTCTTGTTTTGCCAGATCTTTTAGGAAAAATTCGGTTCCGTTCAATATATCATCCATATTTTGATCCACACTCATAGCACGCTCCGCAAAAGCAGAAATCACCCCATAATCCGTAGTCCCGGTCTGATTGAGGTCGTTTCCAAGCACGGCAAGCGAGTCGTATGATGTGATCAGGTTGACGCGGTTTGTCTCAATCGCCTGTGGCGAGCCCACAAGTGCCTTGACGGTATCGATATCCGCAATGGTTAACTGATTTGCTGCTTGCCGCCATGCAACTGCCCCAACAACGCTCTTGACGGTTGATGCGTCATCGACAACGGTGCCGTTGGATGTGAAGACCACGATCCCCCTCCCGCAGACGATATTTTTATATGCGACGACATAATAATTTTCCGCAGCCATCGAGACCACATCAAGCGTATCAATCGAGTAATCGAGCAGCACCCGTTCGGTATCTGCTGCCACTATTACTATGTTTTCGTCGTTGCTGTTGGCGTCGCCTGCACATGGCAGGACAAACAGTGTGAGTAGTGTAAGCATTGCGAGCGATGTGAGCAAGGTGCGCAATGCCTGTGCAACCAGTGTGGCATCAGTGGAAACAACCGACGCCGATCTATGTCTAAAATCGTTCATAATACTCCGGACTCCATACGTTTCACAATTTCGGGGTTTTCGTACATCTCTCTCGCATGTTTCAGCAGAACCTCTGCAATCAGCACTCGCAACGCCTGCTCAAGATCATCTCCGGACCTATCTGAGATCAGATCCTTTGCAATCGTCCATATCCCTGTAACTGGAAGTACACTCATGTTCCTTGACTTCGATGTGATTTCATTGTCGATTTCGGCTAATATTTGCTGCACACGGGGATATTCGGATGATATGAATCCTGGCAGGTCTGATAGCAGATTCCTGAGTAGCTCATAACTGATCTTGCTTGCGGCACAGACTGATGTGCCCCCTGCACCCGATACGCCGGTGGCATACAGATCGATATTTCGCTTGGAGATCATTGTCTCAGATATCCTGGCAGAAACCACCTCAATGATCGATATTAGCCGATTAGTCACACCTTTCGGCGCATGTTTGCCGCGTAGGAAATGATCCGCAGTCATTCCACGCACATGTTCGATCTGTCGCTGAACCATGCTCCGGTAGAATCCCGGGATGCAACGGTCATAACTTGAGACCTCGCGGTACCGATTCTCGAACGCCTGCCTGATCGAGCGTAGTCGTGCATCCTGCTCATTATCAGGGTGGACCATCGATGATACAGTCAGTGTCACGGTCTTGCTACCCGCAGAAATCAAAATCGAAGTGGTCGCACCAGCATATAGATTTGGGATGCCCTGGACATCGATCGTCTGCTCGCCGCTGCCCACGGCAAATGTCGCAATCCCGTTATTGCCCGTCTTGAGCGTCTTTGGCCCGAGATGGATGATTGCGCCCGGGATCGGCATTTTTGTTGATTCGTCAAGCACTTTTACGCGCAGGTCAATACCCGATTCATGCATAACAGCTTTGATGCCGGGTTTATTAGCGATTTTTGTGTCGCTAACCGCGGTCTTCGATTTTGATTTTGGTTTGGATTCTGATTTTGGTTTTGACGCTGGGTGTTTACCGGATTGTTTTTTTGGTTCTTTTTTCGAGTGTTTTTGTTTTCCAGAATCTTTGCCGGACTTTTGCCCACCTATCGATCCGATGGTGGATCCGTAAGATGGTTTCTGCTGTGACGCTTTTCTGCGCATGAACACTATGGTGATGCCAGCGATTCCCAGTACTAGAACAAGCGCCACTGCGTACTGAAGGATCTTTCCGCTTGTATGAGTACCTGGCGCAGCGCGTACATCTCCAGCAGCGCCTCGCGTAACGGTGGTGACGATGATCTCAGCAGAGTCTGTGGATCCATAATAGTCTGTTACAACCAGTGTGACCGTACGTGTGCCATGATCAAAGAGATGACCGAAAACCGGCTCCTCTGAGAGGAGCGTGCCGTTCTCAATCCACCGGTATGTCAGGTTTTCGCCGCTTGAGCCGGACGCATCAAGCAGAACCTCGCTACCCACAAGTGCCACGCGCTCATTCATTCCGGCGTCTGCCACGGGCATGTCCATGCTCGTCCGAACCATGATGACGACCTCATCTGTTGCTGATGCGCCGCTGCTGTCAGTCACTGTGAGTATGATGTGATGTACGCCCCGCAGGAACTGGCGCTCGAATGACACTAACTCGCATAATGGGGCGTTGGCGTCAGCCTCGCGCCATTCGTACTTCGTGATCGTGCCGTCAGAGTCATACGAACCTGACGCGTCCAGCGTCACATTGGTCTCGACTAACACGGTTTGATCCATTCCCGCCTCAGCTACGGGCGGCTCCTGATATACCGGAAGGACATCGATCACCACATAATCAGGAGCGGAAACCGCGCCGTACACGTCGGTTACCTCCAGCATGATACGGTGTGTGCCACATGAGAGTGGCATATCAAATTCAGGTGCCGCGTTCAGGACTGCGCCACCGTCCTCTTTCCACTTATAAGAGATAGAATCGCCGTCAAGGTCACTGGAATTTGATCCATCGAAATGAACCAATGTCCCTTCGGTGATCGTCCGGTCAGGTCCTGCATCTGCCACCGGCGCACGATTGACTACCACAAACACAGCGTCATCATCCTGATCGCCGAGATCATCAGTCACGATCAGTGCGATCTCGTGTCTCCCGGCACTGTATGTTTTACTGAATGATTTCCTGGTGCTAATATTTACCCCGTCCTCTTTCCAGACGTATGATATACTGCTGCCCGATGATCCTGCTGCATTGAGTGTGACCCTTGTGCCCTGCGATACGACCTGATCGCTGCCTGCATTTGCAACCAGTGGCAGGTTCACCTGCACAACCACATTAGTAGTGGCGGTACCAGTATCATCAGTCACGGTCAGTGTGATTGTGTGCTTGCCGGATGGAGGGTCATAATTGAACGATGCCGCAGCCCCCTCAGATAGCACGATGCTTCCTTCAGTCCAGCGGTACGTCAGATTGGCACCGCCGGTCGAGTCTGAACCATCAAGCGTGACCGTGGTGCCTGATGCGACATGCTGATCATTACCCGCTTTTGCATCTGGCAGAGCCGATGCGCACCCTCCGAGCAGCAGCAACGATATACATACAAGCGTTATACTGTAATTTCTGCGTTGCCGCAGCATTTTGGCCATGGGGTATCATAAACCGTTTAATCACATAAGTCTTATGTGGCAAGGTTGGCGGCGTGGCACCACGCCTTCAATGAGAGATTCACCAACAATCCTTGAAGGATTCACCAATAAAGATCATGTTCTGAAAGTTTCACTGTTTTGCAGGGGTGGCTCCGGGAACTTCGTGATGCAGCACAAATCACACTGATTTTAGCCACATCTCACTTAACACAGGTTCATTGCATCTTCTGTAACACCAGGGTGGCGTGACAGCCCCACCCCACCAAAACCCTTATATACTACCGCATAGTAGTGATACAAGTGCGAGCGGGTTACAAACTCTTTTTACCACACTAACCCCCACTCCCCACTCCCCACACCCGCTCGCACAAACCCCCTTACAATCATCAGTCATTTTTGCTCAACTCTACTCTTGTTAACGATCCTTGTCTGCATTACATCACCACCGAGCGCATACCACGCTTCACGCAGTTCTTTTATCTGATCACGCCTGACAAGCGCTGTATAAGCAGATCCTGTCCCTGACAGGCTTACTCCAGTGATCCCGAGTTCAAGCGCACGCATCGCAACCTCCGGGTCAAACCCAAGTGCGGCACAGTACAGCAGCCCGTTTAAGGTCATCGCATTCTCAAAGTCGTGAGCAAGCGCAAGCTGATATGCCACCTCCACAAGCGGCGCAACCGCCTTTGACCTGGCGACGTTGGTATCAGCGGTGAACGCCACCTCGCCTGGCAAGTAAATCAGCACATCGGAATCGTACGTGATGTGCGACACCAGTTCCTGATTGCGATTGTCTGTGATTACAACCCCTCCGAGCATCGAAGCACATGCATCATCGAACGCGCCGGTGATGCTGACCCCTACATCGAGCGCAGCGCGGACGCCCATCCTGACTGCGTCGGTCGGTGGCAGAGTTTCCCGAATTGCATCCAGTGTCGCAAGTATCACCGCGTTTGCCGCCGCAGAACTACTTTTTAGCCCACGCGCGATCGGTATCTCGCTCCGGGTTGTGACCGCGCCATCACATACGTATCCGAACCGGTCCAGCACCAGGGATACGCATCGCTCGATCAAAGCAGTGTCATAAGTAGCGCCATCGCCTGCACTACATGTATCGCAGGTATCAGTGTTCTCTATTCTGCCGGTAATCCTGCCCCCGCCCCCGGCGCATTCATGCAATTCTACATCGGCGGTTGTCTTCAGATCGATGCAGAATGCAGCGCCCTTCCATATCGCAATCGCATTCACGATCGTGCCTGCGCCATTTGCGTACGCGTGTCCGTGCATAATTGGTAATACTCTTGATCAACCTTTATACAGATTTCCAAAGCCCGGGGGCTGTCACTGATAAATGAAAGGGATGCCCGAGTTCAAACAGGTTACCAGGATCCTGCCCGCACAAAGCGCAGTTTATGTCATGTGCCCGAGTATCGCCGGCACCCGAAATTCTTATCATGCATAAAAACGAATAACAATTGATGGACGATCTCGATCTATCAATTCTCTGGCATCTCTGTGAGAACAGCCGCGCAAGCACCACAGAGATCGCAAAGGCTGCGGGGGTGGCTCCTTCGACGGTGCATAACCGGATTAATCGGCTGAAAGAATCCGGAATCATCGAACGGTTCACTGTAATCCTTGATCCGGGCATGGTTGAGCAGAATGTCACGGCATACATCGGGATTAATATCGAATCCGTCAGGCGGATCGCAATCATCAATCAGTTACGAAAGATCGAGGAGGTTCTTGAGATATATGAACTGCTCGAACCCTACGATCTGTTCATCAAGGTGCGCACACAGGATATCAGTTCGCTGAAGGAACGGGTGCTAAAAGCGGTCAACGGGTTTGACGGAGTCCTGGGTTCAAGCACCATCCTGACCACAAAGAGGCATAAGGAAACGTCCTGTGCCATTACAATGAGATAAGGACTATGGAGGCAAACATGATCACCACAATCGAGGCGGTACTGACCGCAATCGTATATCTGCTTGGGGGGGCGTTTATATTGTTCATATACGAGGCTTACACCCATACACACCAGAAGAACTTGTTGATACTTGCCATCGGGATGTTTGTACTAATATCCGGAAGTAATTTTGATATGCTTGCCGGATTGCTACTATCTGATTATATACTCGATTCAACTGCCCGCATACTTGCATTGCTGATCGAGATACCGGGCATTCTGATCATACTCTACTCGGTGATCAAATCGTAGATACCATGGATAGCCATCGCAAATCCGACCGATACACGGCATTCGCCCGAAACTGGAAGCTAATCGGGATCACGTCCAGAAAGAGGTGGCAGAAGAGCGGCATTCAAGATAAGGTGCTCTGGCGTGTGCTCGAAAGGATAGTCGGATCAGATGATGGGGACAAGATTATTGATGATGCCTGCTATGCAGTCGGGCTGCTGGACGGGCAGGCGCTGCGCGATGATAGCGGAGCCGGCAAGGATAGGGGTGACGTAGGTAGTGGGAGTGCGGGCTGGGTTGCTAAGACCTGCCTGACCACGCTTGAGCTGATGTGTCTGCTTTCTGGCATACATGCCGAATTACGCAGCGTGAATAAAAAACCCGTGCTGAGAGTCGTGGATTGCCCGTACGCGGATGTGCTTGCAGGCATTTACCCGCCTGACAACATCTGCAAATGCCATGCGAGCGGCATGGTACATGCAATCGATCGCAGAGCAAAACTCGTCCGGAGACTGAAGATGTGCGCAGGCGACTCGTACTGCGAGTTTGTGGTTGAGGGTGGTATTTGATCCAAGTTCACCCGTGTTCTGGTTAAGAACCAACCACTGTCCCGAACATAAAAACAACGTGATGTAACGGATCAGTCTCTCATGATCCGTATAATCAAAAGCATTCCGACAAGGTTTATCAGAATAATCGGCACAGCGACCCGCAATATTCTTTTTTGACCATCCCCCCGCAGCTCCCCGGTCTGATCCGGTGTACCGGATACCACAGATACCACAGCCTTTCCGGCAACCGAACAATCGACGACACAATCGGAATCAAGGAATATCTCATGTTCATCCGCTCTTCCTCCTCCAGTTACCCGGATCGTGTAGTTACACCCGGCATCCAGACCTCTGAACAAGAATTCGGAATCCGAAGTTCCCCTGACGACATCGCCGCAACCACGCACCTCCACATCCGCAATCGATCCTGCCATCACTCGCAGATCCGCGTATCCTCCGACAGGTAGCGGATTTCCGTCGCACGAGACCACAGGAAGCCCCATTTGGGAGAGCAGCGTCGGTGCGATATCCTCCTGCCCGCCTGATGCAATCGTGCCCCACATAATCCCGTTTCCAGAGAAGAGAAGCGGTATTCGCTGGCTTTCCGGATGCTCCGCGTATTTGTCGGACACATGCCCGCCACGCACTGCACCACTCGTCGCAAAGCCCATGCCATGATCCGCGGTCAGTATGAACAGCAGATCGTGATCGGTGCATGTCTGGTATAGTTTCATGACCGCCCCATCCGTGCCATTGATCACATCGAGATATCCGGATGCTCCGAGATGATGTCCGGCAGAATCGACAGCGCCGACATTGATGATCAGGAGGAACGGGACCTCGTTTAGAGCGAGACTGCGTATGACCGCGTCAGATGCGTCGATTGCCCACCGGTTATATGCGATATACCGCAAAGCGCCCTTTTTATCGCCGAGATATTTCGTTGTATTGTTCCAGTTCTCCATCAGCCCGGCGATGTTCATCGAAACATCGTCGTATAGCCGGTTGTGCGGATGGCGATCAACGACAACTCCCGGATCGTTGATTGAGTTCTTCTTGACATGCAGTATTACATCGAGTTCATCGCACATCTCAGAAAAATCCCCGTTTTCCATGACGCCTGCACAGAAATACCCATTATCATGCGCGATATCAAAGATCGTCGTGCCACGGGCAACAATGCCCGGAGTTGCGTCCGCACATCCGGTTACGATGACTGAATGCCCGGGAGCTGTGCTTGTCACCGGAGCACACACATCGATTATGCGCATGCCACTTTCTGCAACCGCAAGGAGCGTTGTGCAGTTTGCTCTGCCGGACGTCGAATTGTCGAGTGCGCGAGGCGTGAATTCCGGATAGCAGTACGATGAGCCAAGCCCGTCAATGATCAAGAGCACACAGCCGCCGTAATTCGGGTTGTGTACTGTGATCTCAGTGGTGGCGGATGCTGGCGGGAGCAGGAGGATGAGTGCGATGAGTGTAAGGTAGATTGATATTTCCGGTTTCATGTTTTCCTGACATGTTATTGCTCTCAGGAGGTGTGCGTTGTTGGGTGGGGGGAGTGTAACTCTCTATTTTGCCTAATTGGGCTTATATTGAAGTCGCAGCTTCTTTTACCAGCGCGTCTCCCCCTGCTGCTTTGAGTGCATCTCCAACTCGCCGTGCGTGAAGGGCGTATCCATCCACAGGGATCATCTCATCTACCCGCACATGCTGCCTGCCATCCATCGCCAGCACCTCAGCCCGCACCCGGACATCGCCGCCCGCAACCACGCCGGCAGCACCCACCGCATCGGCATCATCGGCGTCACTGCTGTTGCTGCCAACTATCTCTGCAAACGCCCCGATCGGTATGCTGCACCCACCACCAAGAACCCCGATAACGATCCGTTCGATCTCGGTCTCGATCCTTGTCTGGTGGTGGTCGAGCATGCGAACCACATCTTCTGCCTCCGAACCCCGAAGTGTAGCGACCGCAATTGTGCCCTGGTTGGCTGATGGAACAAACCGCTCAGGGTCAAGCCGCTCAAACCCAATGTCCCATCCCAGCCTGACAAGCCCGGCTTCGGCAAGTATAATCCCGTCATAGTCGCCGTCGCGTAATCTCTTCATGCGGGTGTTGATGTTGCCACGCAGGTCCGCAATCTTAAGATCGCTCCGGAATCGCCTCATCTGGGCTATGCGGCGCATCGAGGATGTGCCGATGACTGCACCGGCGGGCATGTCTGCAAGGCACACGCCGTCTCGCGTTATCAGCACATCACAGGGCGGGTCACGCTTGAGGATCGCCGCTGTCACCAGTTTCTCCGGGCGGACCGTGGGGAGGTCTTTCATCGAGTGAACCGCTATGTCGATGTCGCCAGCGAGTGAATATTCATCGATCTCACGCACGAATACGCCGATACCCGGCAATTTGTGCAGCGGATTGTCAGTGTCCACATCGCCAACAGTCTTGATGATGTGAATCTCAGTCTCAATGCCGGCACTGCTCAGGTGGCTGGCAACGATCTCTGCCTGTGCAAGAGCAAGTTTGCTTCCGCGTGTTCCAATGATCATCATAAATAACATCTGTTGCTAACTTTGCATAAATGTTGTTTGCACTTCTCTCAAACGACGAAGGGTGCTCGACAACTCTGCCGATTTACCAGGGGATTCGTTGCAATCGCGATAAATCAGCACCTGCTCATTATGACTAAGAATAACTCTCACTTTTTTCTCTGCATCGATTTCATAACACCTATTTTAATCATAGATATTTATTTTTATTAATGATTAATGCTTATTACAATATACAATTAAAATTCTATATTACTAATTTGTTTATTGTAGATACGGTAATATCAATTGTATAATTAATATAAATACATTTTCTATCAATGTAACACACCAGATTACCATATTATTTACGGCAAAAACCACACGCAGAGGTGACAGCCCCTACTGCTGCCGATTTTGCGCGTGGGGTACGCGGATCACCCCATCTGTTATGCGTTTAGGGGGGATGGTGTCGGTAAGAATGTGCGTATTCCTATAGTCTATGGAACGATCGGGGTGGCTCGACTATTTTCCAGCAGAGAAATATAAAAATATTTTAGATCAAAATGGTGCTGTTATTGGATATTTTAGATAGTTATGTAAAAATATTATATAGTAGTTTAATCTCTAATTATTTAGCTACTTTAGTGCAGGAGTATAATTTTTAAATATAAGAATTTAGTAATTAGTATAAGTTAGTTCTAAGTTAAATCGGAAAGTGAGAGTTGGGAAGTGTGGCTCGGGTTTTTGAGTATTATTTAGCGAGGGGAGAAACCACGAGATTTCACGAGTTGGCGCAAAAGAGGTAGTGCATATAAGTGGGTGGTGTGTTTACATTTCATGCCAAGAGCCGTTATTTTTTTGGCAAGCCATAAATACATACGTTGTGAGAACCCAGGAGACAACTGAGAAACAATAAAATCGCAAACAATAAGTCAGATAAACAGATCAGGATATATAACGGGCGTGATGACATAAGCAGACTGAAAAAACAACCGGGAATCATGGTAGCATTTGATATGGAAGATGCAGCCGCCGCAGTCAATATAGCAGAGGAATTAAGCGGCGCAGACGGAAATTTCGCAATCAAAATCGGAAGACCTCTTGAGATGCAGACCGGAAAAGAGATCATCTCACAAGTCAGGGACGCAACAGACATACCCATAATCTACGACGGGAAGATCGCGGACATCCCTTACATCAGCGCAAAAATAGCGGGGATCGCTTACGATGCAGGCGCAGACGCCGTTATCATGCATGCGTTTGTTGGCATGGATGCCGTGCGCGAGGTTGTGGACCTGAGGAAGGGCGACGTGATCACAGTCATCGAGATGACACACCCCGGTTCGATCGAATGCCTTGAGCCGATGTCAGAAACACTCATCCGGAAAACATCAGAGATCGGCGTTGACGGGGTGGTTCTGCCTGCCACACGTCCCGAACGGGTCAGGGTGCTATCAGAGTTGCTCGATAGTGAGACCTACATCATATCCCCCGGGATCCGTGCACAGGGCGCAGAACCTGGCGATGCGATTGTCAACGGATCGGATTATGAGGTCGTCGGAAGAGCGATATACCAGTCAGAAAATCCGAAAAAAGCGGCAGAACATATATACCGCGAGATTGTTGATCGGCTGCGGGGCGTTTAACAATGAAACAACATCAGCGGGATTTTCTGCATCGCTTGCTCGAATCGGGCGCAATCAAATTCGGAGAGTTTCGGCTTAAGAGCGGGAGGCTCTCGCCATATTTCGTAAACATCGCAACAGCGATCAATACTGGCAGAAGAGCCTCAGGGACCGTGGATGCTTACGTTGCAGAGATTGTGAATGGGGCGGTCGGAACTGATTTTGATTACATACACGGTCCTGCATACAAAGGAATTCCACTTTCTGCGCTGATCGCAGAGAAACTCTGGAA
>JAYEGZ010000089.1:0-3460 GCA_034659315.1 Methanobacteriota archaeon | reverse complement strand
TGCTACAGATACTGGCTGCGCACTCTATCTCTTTTGCTGCCGCCTGCTGACCGTAATCGAAAGTCAGGCAGAGAACCTCTTCGCACTGGTCATACGCGTGCTTGAAAGCAACGGTTGAGTCGAGTCCTGCTGAGAGTAGGATTACTGAGTTCATGACTTCATGTATTCCCGCACGATTCCGGCAGATCCATCGGATTTAAACGCCCTCATGAATGTACTTGCCTCTTCGTACGCTCGCTCCTCGATTGCCGATACGGTCGCATCACTGAGTGAATATAGCTCCTTAAAGAACTCTTTTATCGCAAACTTGCTGCCCTTGCCAAATACTTCGAGATCGCTCTTCCCTTCTGCCGAATACATCCCGATCGTCCAGTCCCATATCCTCTGGTACAGATCAGGCTGCTCTTCTTTCAGGACGTCCCAGACAAGATTCATCCAGAATGTGCCGACGTTTCCCTTGATGATGTCGCCGTGCGGGAACTGCTCTGCAATCAGATGTCGCGGCGTTCCTGTGATGCCGTGTTGTGCGATCCGGACATTCAGATCGTTCTCCCGGAGCGCTTTTGCAACCGCCTTTGTTCGTGGGATGTCGATCGTGACCTGCTCGATTGGGTTACCAAGCTCATCGAAAATGTTGCCGTGGGTGCTACCATTTGCGATCGCAAGCACCTGCGGGTGCACACCTGCCGAATTGAGCAATGTTATGAATGCCATAGCCTCATCAGGCGTTGTCAGCACCATGCCAGAGCCATCAGTCCGCCCGATCTCGCCGACTTCAGCCTCAAGTCCAAACCCGCGACCGCACGTCTCGGATTCTATGAACCGTGCAAGCTCAATCGTTGCATCGATGTTCGGTGCAAGCTCTTCGGCGGGAGTCCTGCCATCGAAATTAAAGAGATGTGACGCATCGATCGCAAAACTGGTGAAACCGGCTTTGATCTGCGCTGCGATCAATTCCTTAACTGAATTAAGTTCCTCGATTGTTCCCTTCTTAACACCGATATGGTCTGCATGTAGCGCCCAGATGTCAAGCCCCACCTCGCACGCAACCGCGCACGTCCGCATCGAGAGTTCTGCCGGGGTAAGTCCTGTGTACCCGCCCTCCTGATTGCACTCTGATTTTGCGAGTTCGATCATGACTGCGGAATCGAGATCCTTTGCAGCCCGGAAAATGCCTTTCGTGATTCCAGGGATGATTCTGGTGTTGCACGCCATGATGATGCAGTTTTTATCTTTTACAGCGTTGAATATAACTGATCCGGGTATTGGATTGCACTCCATGAAAATTCACCTCGCCCTAATTTATGTAGTTACTTGAAATTAAGTGTTTTGGAAAATGAAAAATGCGGGGGATGGGATTCGAACCCACGAACTCCTACGAGACTAGGCCCTCAACCTAGCGCCTTTGACCTGGCTGGGCAACCCCCGCACGGGGTATGAGCACATCGGTTCTTGGAACCATTCGTTAATAAATCTATGTGCTGGTTGCGATGCGGGGCTTGCGTCTTTCAATACTACGCGACGGTTTGCAGGCATCATGACCCACAACCATACTCTATAACCCTGCACCACAACCCGGGCACCACAACGTTGATATGTAACACTTTCAATACCAACAAATAGAGGCATTTATTTGACTGGCTTTGACATACACATTGGTTACGCGCACATCAGAAATCCGGTTGCACTTGCGGCGATGGCTGGCATCGCTGACTCAGGTTTTGTCAGAAAAGTTGCCATGGGTGCAGGGCTTGCAATACTTGGTGGGTATAATCTGGATGATGCGACAAACGACGCTGCAGTCACAATCAGGGAGCGGGGGCGTGCCGAGTTTGTAACGCCTGAACCAATCGAGCATCTGAAAAGTGAGCTTGAACAACTGAGAGAAATGGAAAATCCACCCGCGATCGCGCTAAACGTCCGTAGCACAGAGTTAAACCCACTACTCGAGGCGGCACTCCTCGCAAAAGAGTATGGCGCGATCCTCGAGATCGACGCGCACTGCCGGCAGCCCGAGATGACTGATATTGGCGTGGGAGAATCTCTTCTTCGCGACCTGGATAGATTAACATCGATGATCTCCCGCGTCAAGAAGACCGGAGTTGCTCTGTGCGTGAAGACCAGGTCCGGTGTCGCTGACGATGAAGAGCTTGCAGTGGCAATCGAGCGGGCAGGCGCCGATGCAATCCACATCGATGCCATGAAACCGGGCGCGGGCGCAGATCACCGTGCGATCAGGGTGACAAGGAACGCGACTGATCTGGTAATCATTGGCAATAATTCGGTTGTGGATTTTGTGAGCGCGAAAGCGATGTTTGGACATGGTGCGGACATGGTCTCGCTTGCAAGAGCCACGCTGGAAAACCCTGACGCGATAAACACCGTTGTTCAGCAAGTAACCATGTTTCAGGAGCGAACCGGCTGGTACAATGCACCAAAACACATCTGCGGCGGCGGGGACGACCGAGCGCTCACTTTCTGTTGCTTACCCGTCAAACCGTGTGCGATTCATGGGGTGCTCAAAAGATACGGGATGACGCCGCAGGAGTTTGCAGACCTGAAGGTAGAACTCTCACGCGGCACGCCGCTTGAACTCGGAGATCATACCTGCTTCGGGACGCTGATCTGGTGCTGCAAACTCACGAAGCCGTGTTTCCTGCGAAACGCTGTATTCGAGCAGATCGGTCTGTCCGGGGTTGAGTATATGAAACTTAAGAAACAGCTTTCAGAGGGAATCCTCGAGCGTATTCGTGGAAAACCCCGGGATCACTGATTAATCGGCAGCAGTACCAGTTTCCTCAATATCAATACTGCGGATGATCATTACCGGTATGCTCGATGTGTGGGCAACCGTGCTTGCGACGCTTCCAAGAAGGAGCCGGTCAAGCCCGGTCTTGCCGAGAGTCCCCATCACGATAAGATCGATCTCGTTCTCACTTGCGTAATCGACGATCTCGTGTGCCGGATGGCCATCCAGGACGACGCCCTCAAAAGGTACTGAAGACTGCTCGCATTTCTCCTCTACATTCTTCAGTGCCTCGTTACCTTCGGCGCGTAGCAGTTCATACATGCTTGTCCATGCGGCATCCATCGGCATGGATGCAAATGCGCTCGTGTCGAGCACGTACACGGCGCAAACGTCTGCGTCAGCGACGCGGGCAAGTTCGATGCCGTATCTAATCGCTCTTGCAGTGTTAGCTGATCCATCTGTTGCAACCAGAATTTTATTATACAATTCCTGCTCCATAAAACCACCTCGTGCATTCATCTACCGCTGTTGAGATAAGGTTTGTGTTGGGATGCAGGAGATTTTTATTATTCTCTGGTTACCTGGTGCTCGCAGATCATAGTCGATGATGTTGGCGTAGATGTCCCGCACTTTGCGCCAGAACAATTTTTCCGATGAAGTGCATGTCCCGAATGCGTGCCAGCAACTCTTTTAAATAGTTGCCACCGCCTG
>JAYEGZ010000088.1:0-13395 GCA_034659315.1 Methanobacteriota archaeon | reverse complement strand
GCCATTGCCGCGCAGGTATCCTGTCACTGTCTTTAACACCTGGACTGCTGTCGGATGCATCATCATGAATAGATCGACGCCGGCAAGTGCAAGTGCAAGTCCGGTTGAGATCTCCCAGATCGGTCCCCTATACTCACGAGGTCCCCAGTCCGAGTCCTCCTTGATCGGCGAGGCAACCATCCACGACTCTCGTGCACCCCATGCGTTCGTGGTTCCTGACGACATCGGGAAGTTCAGTTCCGAATCCCCAATAAGTCCTGCAAGCCGGATGCGCTCGATATTTGAGTACGCATAATCCAGACCGTAGCCAAGCGCTGCGGTTGTTGGGTCCATCACGATGTCACTGCGCTCGATGTTACACTGTTTCATCAGCTTGCGGTTAAGCTCCTTCTGCGAATTTATCTCAAGCTGCGTCCACGAAAGGATCGCGTGCCCATACTTCTTTGCGGCGCCTGCAATGCGCTGGTAGTCCATGTTCAGGTTCGCAGAAGCAATCAGGCACCGCTCGCCCTCGGCAACCTCGGCTGCCCGCTCAAGAACCTCGGGATCCTTGTCAGGATTTCCGGAACCCCCGATGATGATCGGGACATCGACTGCCTGCAGCACATCCTCGACCACTTTCGACGCCTCTTGCGCGGGTGTATCATTGATTGATGGGTCTGTGCTGATCAGGTGAACCGTGACCATATCCGCGCCATAAGTCGAGACCGCTTTCTTCGCCCACTCAGCAGGGTCATCGAGCACGTCCTCATAGTTAGCGCGCACAGCCTTCGCCATGGTAATAGGCATGTCAAAGACATCGATTGAGACGTGATTTCGATGAGGCATCGGCGCGTCGAAGTAATACGGCAGCGCGTTTTCACCGCCAAGTGTTACCGTGCTCTTACGGGTGCCACCATCAGACGAGGTCGCACCAAGTGTCACCTCCTCGATTGTGTGTTTCCATTCGGGAACAGGGTCTACTTCAAACGATGCGGGGATCAACTCCTGCGGAATCACTGGCAGCGCGGGTGCTGTGGGTGCCGCCGCACCTCCAACCGGATAGCCAAACATGCCAGCGATGTCGCCAAGCCGCGTCGTGATCTGCGCAATCTCATATCCAGCCGCCTGCGCCAGTCCTTGATCAACACCGTCTGCGGCAAGTTCGATTTCGAGGTCACCCTCAATCACAACATCCTGCAGTTCTAATACGTTCTCGAGCAACTTGTTAAGTTCGGATAGCGTGATGGTTTTTGACATGGTTCCCAATATGCCTACTGGTTTAATAATATTTAGTGCTTCCAGGCGAGACTTTGCAGGTGTTTTCTTGTCTATGTAGCACCTACTTCCGGAATCGATTTAAATTTATCAACCGTCAATTTCTTCCGTTCAGCCACAAAAGATGAGTCAACGACCAAATCGATTGTTGCAAGCAAGATGAAGTCATCAGCATCGGCGTGGCAGCCAACATTATTCCATCACCGCGTTGTGCAGTTTAACCATCCGCCGGATCACATTGCGCTTGAATCCGCGCCGCTTCATCCTTTTTAGCCGTTCACCGATACTGATCCGCGTGGAACCGTCTACCAGATTGTCGGCATGTGCAACGATCTTCTCCTCGATCGTCTCTGGCATGTAATTGCCTTCCGGAAACCCAAGCTGCACCGCCTCGTGTTTCGGGATGCCTGCGCCGATATGCCGCTCGATGATCCGCACGATCCGCTCATCAAGCTTAAGCGACCGTGCGATCTTTGCTCCGATCACCACGTGCTTGATCTTTTGGGATCGTGCACGTCCTATGTCATGGAGCAGCGCGCCGATCGTTACCAGTTCGATGTCAGCCGGAGCCGGGTTGTCGTGCCGCCTGTGTTTCCTGTTGTACTGCTCCGCAATCTCGCATGCGTACTCTGCGACGGTCTGGCAGTGCTCGATGATATCTTGCGAGCAGCCGGCTTCGCGGAGCAGGTTGATGGCTTCTTCAGGGTTCATCTGTTGTCGGTCATGATTTTAGTCTTCACTCGGGTATCCTGTGGAAAACGACTTTGAATACCTGTTTATCCAGGTCATTCACCAGATCCAGTTTAACATCGCTTTCCCGGCACAGCCGCACCATTCTCGGAACTCCGCTGCCTCGCCCACTGTACCGGAACTTTTTATCCCGCTCCAGAAATGACAGAATCGCGGGGTTTCTTTCGATGTGGACTCCATACCGCATATTATCCTCAGTAACGGTGTTTGGAAGGATTCCCAGACTTATTATTTCCAACCGGTTCTTAAAGACATTAATGAATATGGGCGCATTTATAAAATAATCTCTGTGGACAATTGCATTTGCCACAGCCTCCATAAAAGCCTCTTTCGGGATTTCAAGTATCGGAGGTGCATTTATATTCCTGTTTTTCTGAAGACCCCTAAGGTTTCTCCGGATGAAACTGACACCGTACTCGAATTGTTCTATAAGTCGTTCATCTATCGTTTCACTGTCTTTATATTCATTTGAGTAGATATCGTTACCTTTGTAATAGGTCGCCTTTATGACAAAGTGTGGTCTTACTCTCTCAGGCGATCTACCAAATAACAACAGTCCTGCAAGCGTCAGTCGCCCATTTTTGACGAGTTTGAGATTTTCAAGCAATTTCTCGAAAGAAACATCTATATCTTCTACTTTTTCTGTATAATATTGCTCATAAAAGCGTTTGAAGTAATCCGCATCAAAATCTTCAATTCCTGCACCGGTCTCGATTTCATCGGCAAATAGAAAGCCAGATGATTGCATAAGCCTCAAAAGTTCCTCTCTTGTTGCTCTTCTTTTATCTGCCCCGCTTTTCACCCAAAATTCAGTTGTATTCACTGCATAAGGTTTGTTACTCCCTTTTGGCACATGAATAATCAAAACCCTCTTGCCATCACAGATTAAGATCTCCGTTTTAACAAAGATCGGAGGCTCTATTTGTGAAGAGCATGCGCTGGAAATCCATTGATTTAATCGATTCACATCCTCCTTACTGAGTCCTTCCAACTCTCCAATATCCGAGATACCGATGTAGATGTTCCCGCCATCTGAATTGGCAAAAGCACATATCTCCACGGTAAGCTTATCTATACTATATAAATTAATCTTGAATTGATTAAATGAATCCGCTCCACGATTTATGACGCCGTTTAGTTCGAGACAGTCCATGTTTACCTCAATATCCAGGATCACTCCAATGTGTAAATCGTGAAAGGAGGGTAAACCCCCCTCCACCTTTCTTTCACTTGTAGATCTCTTACGTCCCCTACTTACGTTCCCATCGTCCACGAATGTAGATATTTGTCCTGCTCTGGCGTCAGTTTCTCAAGTGATATGCCCATCGCATCGAGCTTCAGGCTTGCAACCTCGTCATCAATCTCGGATGGCACTGTATAAACCTGATTATCCAGCGAACTGCCATGTTCCACGATATGCCTCACACAGAGAGCCTGGTTCGCAAAACTCATGTCCATGACCTCCGGAGGATGCCCGAACGCTGATGCAAGGTTGACCAGCCTGCCTTCCGCAAGCACATAGACGCGGTTGCCGTTTGAGAGCACGTATTCCATCACATCCTCTTTCATCTCGTTTATCCCAACCGCAATCGATGCCAGCGCGGGTATATCGAGTTCGACATTGAAGTGTCCTGAGTTTGCAACGACCGCCTGATCCCGCATCACCTCAAAGTGCTCCTTCCGGATCACCGAGATGTCGCCTGTGACCGTTATGAACAGTTCGCCAATCCGCGCCGCATCCAGCATCGGCATGACCCGGTAGCCGTCCATCACAGCTTCGAGAGCCTTTCTCGGGTGCACCTCTACAACGATCACGTTTGCGCCAAGCCCCTTCGCTCGCATGGCAACGCCCCTGCCACACCAGCCGTACCCGACCACGACCACGTTCTTTCCGGCAAGCAGTATGTTGGTTGCGTTCATGATTCCGTGGATCGTGCTCTGCCCGGTACCGTACCGGTTGTCAAACATCATCTTGGTCTCGGCGTCGTTGACCGCAATCACAGGATACGCGAGTGCGCCGTCAGCAGCCATCGCCCGCAGCCGGATCACGCCGGTGGTCGTCTCCTCGCACCCACCAATGATCTCAGGAAGGAGTTCCGGGTGCTTGCTGTGCACCTGCGCTATCGTGTCTGCGCCGTCGTCAAGCGTTACGTGCGGACCGATCTTGACCGCTTCCTCGAGACATTCATAATATTCCTCGTCGTTTTCGCCCCGGAATGCGAATACCTTGATCCCGTCAGCCGCAAGAGCTGCTGCGACATCGTCCTGTGTGCTGAGCGGGTTTGAGCCTGCCAGTGCGACATTCGCGCCACCATCACGAAGCGCAGTGATCAGATTCGCGGTCTCAACCGTCACATGCAGGCATGCGACGACGTTTACACCCTCGAGCGGTCGTTCCTTTGCAAAGCGTTCCCTGATGATCTGGAGCACGGGCATGTGCCTGCGTGCCCACTCGATCCTGTGTGCGCCCTCTTCTGCGAGAGCCATGTCCTTTACGATATGCGATTTCATGTTATCTTTCCCTCTGTTTTGGCGGTCTTTGTGTGATTGCGATTGTCATCAGGCAGGTTTTGATCCCTGCAAAATGCAGCCACCCAATACTCCAGCACTCTGACGTTATTCCCTAAATATTACTCCCCTCATTTTATATCATTCGGCTATTCGCACATACTATTTGTCAGCCCGCACCATCTACTATCACTATTATCTGTGTCGTTGCACATAAAGAATGAGGAATTTTCAGCATAATTGTTTAGTCGGGATATGCCTCATGCAGTTCAGGTTGTGCCACCTCTGAATAAACCGTGGTCATTGCTCTCATACGTCTTTACACCTTTGATCTGATGATCTCTTCCAGTTTCTTCTCAGATGGTACCTTGCCAACGACCACAACCACATCATCGACGACAACGGTCGGGGTCATCATGATCCCGTACTTATCGCCCTGAATATCCCTCTGAACTCCCCCTTGTCAAACGATGCCCATAATCCACGGAAGAAGATAATACGCCCCGAAAGCAACAAGAAGCACGCCAGCCGCCTTCTTAAACCAGATCCCCTGATGCGCTGTCTTCTCTGCGTACGTCTTCACCCCGACCGCGCCGCTCGCAATAAACGGTATCGGCGCACCAAGCGCCATGCCGTAGGCAAGCATCAGCACCAGACCGTTCATGAGGTCTGCCTTAACTGCCACCATGGTGAGGAGCGCAATCAGAATCGGCGTGCTGCATGGATAGATTGCAAGTCCGAATATGATGCCCAGGATCAGTGCGCCAAGGATCCCGTGCTTGACGAGCCTGTCCCTTGCCGCTCTTAGCATATTGTGTCCTGCCGCCATGTTGAGGTTGATCACATCAAGCATGAGAAGCCCGACTATTATCAGCACAGGTCCTATGATGATACCTGCCGCAAGCCCGGAGTATGCCTGCACTGTGCTGCTCGCATGGATGCCGATTAATGCGGCAGAGACGCCCATCGCAGCATACGTGATCGATCTGCCAGCAATAAACGCAAGACCTGCAAGAAATCCCCGGATCCAGCCTGTTGAAACTGTGTCGCCGTCTTCTGCGCCCATGATGTATCCTATGATCAGGAGATCAACGGTCAGTGCGCACGGCTCAATCGAGACCACAAAGCCAGCCAGAAGCACAGATGCAAGACTAAGATCCATTCTGAAGCTCCTCGTCGATTTTTTTTCGCATTTCCTCCACGAAACGATCATGATCATTGGTGTACGTGAATGCATCCGGGTAGATCTCATGATTGATATACACCGATACGTATCTGACACCATACTCCGCAGCCAGTTTCCTGTCGGTCTCTGCATTCACCTCTCGGAACGTGATCGTCCCATTCGCCACCTCGCCACTGTAGTGCGTATGCACAACCTCATCCAGCAACTGCCCCGTGACGATACAACTGGTGCACCGACGGGTCCCGTGGAAGAGAATGATCTCGACTGCTGGTTCGGTCTGGGTTTCATTGCTTATGGAATCTCTTATTGTGGTTGTGGTTGCGATGATGGAGTTGTTTTTAGCTGGCACCGCATCCTCTTCCGTGACACACGCCATGGACATGCTTGAGAGCAGCACGATCGCAACCAATAATATATATTTATTTTTGTTCATATCCTTCACTCGAATCGCTCTCAACGAATTTCATGGCGTTGTACACCCCTTATCCATGTAGAATTCCCTGTATTCGTTCAGTAGCGCCTCAGCATACGCGCCGACCGCATCCGATGGGATATGATTGTAAAACGATGCCAGATCTATGATCTCTTCACCATCGACATCGTCGGGACTCTTTCCGGAGTTGTATAACTCTTCAAAGACCCGGTCCAGCTTTGCAAGACCGATGGTGGCATCCCCTATATTTACAAGCGTCTGCTTCACATCCCCTGGAGAACAGCAACTACATCCGCCCACCATTGTATCACCTCATTTATATGCTTGCACTTGAATGCTGACAATCTTCCCTGTAAGTCTGTCGTCCATCCCATGCTCACAAAAAGGGTGTTTGGAAACAATCGTAACATCTCGGAAACCCGCTTCCGTAATCGTGTCCGAATATTCTTGCGTCTCCACGGCTCCTGCGATACATTCTGTCCACGCGTCAAGGCTCTGCCTGATATCCCCGGGGAGTTCTCCTTCGGTTACAATATCAGATATAAGAACCCTGCCACCCGGCTTTAAAACCCTGAATACCTCCTTGTAGGTGGCTAATTTATCCGGGGAGAGATTGACGACGCAATTACTTATGACAACATCGATAGAGTCATCCTCTACAGGTAAGTTCTCTATTTCGCCTGCCCTGAACTCAACGTTCTTGTAGTTGCCTAACCTCGTGTTAACTCTTGCCTTTTCAAGCATCCCGGAGGTCATGTCCACGCCGATAACGTTCCCGTTCTCACCGACTTTTTGGGCTGCAAGAAAAACATCCACGCCTCCACCGGAACCAAGGTCTAAAACGGTTTCGCCTGCTTTTAATTCTGCCAGTGCTGTCGGGTTGCCACAACCAAGCCCCATCACAGATCCTTCCGGGATACTTCTGATTTCGGCCTCCGAATACCCTATCGATTTTGCCTGTTCAACAATGCCTGCGTTACAGTTACAACATGAACAACACGAACCCTCGTATGATGCAATACCGGCATATCGATCCTTTACAAATTGTTTAATCTCTTGTTCATTCTTCATGATTCACCTCGAATTTCAGTCTCATTTCACATCTTTGATCTGATGATCTCTTCCAGTTTCTTTTCAGATGGCACCTTGCCGACGACCACGATCACGTCGTTGACGACGATGGTTGGGGTCATCATGATCCCGTATTTATCGCCTTCTTCACTAAGAGCGCTGTGCTTTTCAACAACGACGCCCCCGCCGATCCGCTCCGAAACATTCTTTGCGGTGTTATGAGCCACCTTGCACTTGGCGCAAGGGGGATCTGATCCAAATACCTTTACAATTATATCCATATTCTTATCTCCATATAGTATTTCCAGCCAAAAATCCCGCTATGGTAGCAAGGATTACAGTGAGTGTGATATAGACCGCCGCCTTCCGAAGACCCATCACCCTCTCGATCACGATCATGTTTGGAAGTGAGAGCGCAGGTCCTGCAAGAAGCATCGCAAGCACAGGTCCCGCGCCCATCCCGAGCAGGGTGAGCGAGTCTATGATCGGGACCTCAGTGAGTGTTGCAAAGTACATCAGTGCCGCTGCAACCGACGCTATCAGATTACTCTGTACCGAGTTTCCGCCAACAAATCGCACAACAAGGTCTGATGGTACCATTTCAACGATTATACCTGCAAAAAACACCCCCACCAGCAAAAGCGGGAATATCTTCTTTGCAAGATCCCATGTCTCGTGCATCCAGTCGTGGATCTGCTCATCATCAAACCACTTTCTTGAGACGTAGACCGTCAGAAGCACCAGCGGTCCAATGATCAGTCCCCGCCACAGCCACGCCTCGATGACGCCACCGAGCACAAGGATGGCGAGAAGCAGCACGAAGATTGCGGTCTGGTGCAGCGGGTCGATCTCGCTCTCGCCAGCAGCCGAGATCATCATGCCCTTCGCTTTATCCTCTTTTCGGAAGATCGCAGCCATGGTCAGTCCTATAACGATTGAGATACCGACAGCAGCCACCGCACGGGCAGCGCCGATCTCAAAGCCGAGTATCTGTGCGGTGTAGACGATTGCGAGCATGTTAATCGCGGGCGCTGCGAATAGGAACGTTGACGCAGGACCGATTCCTGCGCCCCGCTTGTAGATTCCGGCAAAGAGCGGCAGCACCGTGCAGGAGCAGACCGCAAGAAGCACGCCGCTCACCGATGCCACGCTGTACGAGATGTATTTGGGTGCATCGGCTCCAAAGTAGCGCAACACAGACTCTTTTGAAAATAGCGAGGCGATGGCGCCTGCAAGGAAGAATGCAGGCACGAGACACATCAGCACGTGCAGCGCAAGATACTCCTTCAGTGTTTCGATGCCAGCCAGAAGCAACGTTTCGATTGTCATCGTATTGCGATCTCCTGAAATCTAATTACTCATGGCAAACGTTATTTATGGTGCCTGCCATTATTTCAATAATGTTTGTAATACCACTTAAATGTTGTGGTTTCAAAGAGATTTGAAATAGGTTGGAGATGTTTGAAATCACAAGCGAGATTGAGATACCGGATTCGATCAGGTGTGAACTGGTGGAGAAAGGCGGAATCGCGGGAATCGCGGGATTGTTGCCTGATGATCTGAAGATCGGGGGCATTGTATCGGTTGCACGTGCGTTATCCGATCCCGTGCGGATCAGGGTGATCTTTGCGCTCTCGGTGCAGCCGATGTGCGTCTGTCTTCTTGTTGCGATGACCGGGTATGCGTACTCGAAGATGTCGTATCATCTCTCGGTGCTAAAGGAGTGCGGTCTCGTGTGTTCGCGGCAGGAAGGAAATTATTTGATCTATCATCCGACCGATTTTGGCAGGAAAGTCGTGGAAGGGGTTGAGGGCTGGTGATTCAACCGCTGCGGCGTTGCTAGCAGCCATTATAATCGGGCATTGGATCAGTTCGATTTTGATTGCAGATGTTGCTCAGGTTCACTTAATGTCCGTGACCATCTGACTCGCATTCACAGTTCAGCCCGCACAAAGTCTCGTCTTCTCGCACTTTTATGCATATCTCGCATATCCTTGATGCCTGGTTATCGAGATTGCCTGCCGCGATATCGTTTGCAAGATCGCGTATGGCATCCATGACATCCTCTTGAAATTCAATCTTAGAGCCTCTTTTGTTGGATACGTACTGTGAGACTGCCGCCTGTGTGATTCCAAGTATTTCTGAGATCTCTTTTTGGGACATTGCCTTTGCAAGTTCTTTTGACAGCTCGGATCTTATGGCAGGAAGCACATACCAGACCACGTTTTCGCAGGGAAATTTCATGTTACAATCACAACCTTTATGTACTTAACAATTGTTAAGTTAGTCTGCACGCATATATAAAATGAAGTGTTTGCCACTGTGGAGAACCTCAGAACATATCTCGAATATCACGCCGAAACAGAGGAATGGTGAATGGTAACTGGTGAATGAAAAATGAAACTAAAATCATGCACAAAAAAATATAAAAAGGATACACATCGCGCAGTTTCGCCAGAGGAGACATTATCCCGCATAGAATCGAAGATGCGGGTAGCTGGCATAACAAGGGTTGCTGACATAACAAACCTTGATCGAATTGGGATACCGGTCTTCTCAAGTATCCGACCAACCGCAGAAGGTGGTGCGATCTCTGTTTACAACGGAAAGGGTGCAACACCGGCAGAGGCTAAAGTCTCGGCGATGATGGAAGGCATCGAGCGCTATTCGGCAGAGGTTCATGACCGGGGACTTGTGACCGGAAAATTTTCGGAATTGAGCAGGAGCGAGAATACTCTTGATCCGGACGAATTGATCCTGCCGGAACATTCGGATCACGACCAGAGCATTCCATGGGTCACTGGCTATGATCTGATGAATGACGAGGCTATATTCGTGCCTGCAAGTGCCGTATTTCATCCGCTCCCTGATAGCTATACACAGATCTTCCGGACGAACACGAACGGCTTGGCATCAGGAAACGAGATCGAAGAGGCGATATTTCACGGGCTTTCAGAGGTGATCGAGCGGGATGCGTGGTCACTCGTTGAGAAATCCCGAAATACCGGTCCAACAGTAACAAACCTTGAAAATGGGCTGATCGGTGATCTTTTGAGTAAATTTGCGGATGCAGAGGTTTCGGTGCACATCAAGGACCTGACGAGCGATGTAGGTATCCCAACATATGCTGCTGTTTCGGACGATATCCAGCTGAAAGATCCTGCGCTCCTGACGATCGGGATGGGGACGCATACGAATGCGCATGTTGCGATACTGAGGGCGGTAACCGAGGTTGCCCAGAGCAGGCTGACCCAGATACACGGCGCAAGAGAAGACACCACAGTTGCGGAGTTTCGAAAAAAGATCGGCTATGAACGGACAAAGAGGATTAACAGGCACTGGTTTGATATACCAGAGGAAAAGGATTTCAATGCCACTACATCGTTTGATAGCGACGATTTTCTGGATGATATAAGATATATGATCAATAATCTTAAGGGCACTGGTCTTAATCGTGTGATCGTTGTGAACCTGACGAGAGATGAGACCTGCGTCCCTGTTGTCAGGGTGATCGTTCCGGGACTTGAGGTACATGCGATGGACTCTGAGCGAATTGGGGTGCGGTGCAAAAATGAGATCAAGATCAAAAATCGTCGTCTTCGTAGGACCAAGTCTCGATAAAGAGATCGCAGAGGGCATTCTCGATGCAGAATACATGCCGCCTGCAAAGAGAGGGGACCTCTCAAAAGCAGCTAACGATGGTGCAGAGACCATAGTGCTCATAGACGGTGTATTCTTCCAGGATTGCGCGGTAGCTCACCGGGAGATACTCTATGCTCTGAAAAAAGGGGTCCGAGTGGTTGGATCATCAAGTATGGGGGCACTCAGAGCCTCTGAACTTGATCTGTACGGCATGGAGGGGACTGGGAAGATATACGAGCTATATAAGAATAGAAAACTGGAGTCAGACGATGAGGTCGCGCTCTTCTTTGACCCGGTATATTTCAAACCCCTATCCGAACCACTGATCAACATACGGTACAATCTCCAGATAGCAGAGCAGGAGGGAGTGATCGACAGAGATGCGGGTGCGAAGCTTCTGGAGATTGCCAGATCTCTGTACTTTCCTGATAGGACTTATGAACGAATAATTAATATCGCAGAGGGTGTGGTGGGTAGCGATGTTCTTGAGCGATTCAGGATGTTTCTGGATCATGACAGAAGGGATCTGAAGATGGAGGATGCAATCGAGGCGCTTGAGATGATACGAGATACAGATGAGGTCATGAAATGAAAGTTACGGTAAAAGCATTCGCAATCTTCAGAGAGGTCCTCGGAAAGGAACTGGACGTCGAACTGGACGGAAAAGCCACTATAGAGGATCTGCTCACGACGATGTGCGCATCACATCATGCATACGATCTGATATTCGATGAATCCGGCGGGATCAAGGAGTATGTGAACATATTAAAGAAAGGAAGGCACATCCAGTCCCTGAATGGAATTTTAACCGAACTTGAGGATGGCGATGAAGTAGCGATATTCCCTCCCGTGGCAGGTGGTTGAATGCAGGAAGGATGCGTTTGTTACATGCGAATGCACAATTGGGCGGGGTAAAAAAGATGCGGATATGAGAAGCAGGAATTGTCCGAAATTGGCTCTTCGCTATTTTATGCGGGTAACCGGAAATCCAGGTGCCCCAATCGAAGATAAATCAGGAGTCTTTTTATTATCTTCTGGTAACTGGTCAAGTTCACTAATATTCAATTATTTCATCAATATATACTCATAATTTTATACACATACATACCAAAAGATTTGATAAGTATTAAACACATAAGTAGTATATATGCTAAAAGGTAATATCTCAATCGATAAGTCAACGGCAAATGAAGTAATAGATGGGATGATTGTTCAGACATTACCATATACTCCATACAACAGAGCAATGTACCCTATTATTCGGTAGTATCCCATAAACCGTGACTTGAATTAACAATCATTGGGATTGATGGCGATTTTGCATAATTTTGATGCACCACATAAAACCACCATCAGCAGAGTACATAGAATATGAAAAACTGTGCCAGATCACGAAAATTAGTGCACTACCGATGGTTTCGATGATATGGTCAATGTGGGCAGTTTTGGTGTCGAGGTAATTGGCGATGGTTTTTTGTTCGGGGAGCGGGGGAATTAAAAAGATAACACCTTGATATCATCAAATTTTATTGTTGATCTTAAGCCGCCCCCATACCAATAAAAAACGTAACTACACACCCACCCCCCACCCTGATCACGCCCACGTTGATCATAATCCCGGATCCGACCCAAACAGTGTTAGGCGACGTTAGTTATCACAATTTATTCCACGCATTCACTGTAATACTACGGTTCAAGATCCCTTCAACCTCACGAATCATCATCCGAAGCTGAGGCACGGAGTATTCAGCATTGGAAGGGATCGCCATACGGTTCTGCCCACGAATCATAAATTGGTGACGTGTACCGAAATAGGGGCCATCAAAACCTAACTTCCGCAGCCGCCGGATGAAATCTCGGCGTTTACAGGGCTTCCACGGGCTCATAAGCCAGATCCTTGTTCAGATTAATCTCAGCAATCACAGGCAAGGGATGTCCCAGCTTGAGACCAACCAGAATCCAATCCTCAAGGGTTGAGTGAAGCTCATCCTCGCATTCACGCAAGGTTGCTCCAAATGCTACCACCCCTCTGCATTGTGGAATTCGTCCGGCATAAGTGCCATCAGCCAGTTTGTCATAGGTTGCATATGCCAATAGCTGGCTTACGTAATCCGTTAGAATGAACCGAACTGTCATTATTTACTACATATTCTGTTTATGCTTATTAAACTGATGTCGCAATCGCCCATGTGCTACATATCCGAACCCAAGGTTCGCATATCCTACCTATCCGGTGTTATGTCCGAACCGGGACCTCTATGTTACATTCTTGCGGACGAACTTCAATCATTGCACATCCATCACACTCTTCATCTAAATCACGTCTCTTGACCCAAGGTCACAAAACACCTCGCCCGTACGCGACCCGGCGCCGACCGCTATGTCCATCGTGGCATTCCCCCAAAGCCCCAGCCGTGCCACGCTCGAGCTGAAGCGCCGAGGCATAAGGGTTGATGTTCGTAAGTTATATTTTTTAATTACTATTAATGTAAATCTTTATTAATTTAGGCGCAGGAATACGAAGAAATTCGTAAAAGATCTTTAATAC
>JAYEGZ010000087.1:0-3507 GCA_034659315.1 Methanobacteriota archaeon | reverse complement strand
CACATCACGTTAATCGACCTCAATGCGTCGATCGGGCGTGTGGACGGCGGAATTGGACTGACGCTCAAGGAACCGGGTTTTCACATCACCGCAGACCGATCCGACACACCCGGCGAGGTTACGGTCACCAGCGAGTCTGCCGGCGGACCTGCATATATCGAGAGGATGCGCAAGAGTGCTGCAGCACTTCTTACGGACATGGATGCGGATATGAGCGGCGTAGGCGGCATCCGGATACATATCACGCACGACGCGCCCCCCCACGTCGGGCTTGGCTCAGGAACACAGTGCGCGCTTGCTGCGGGCATGGCTGTAAACCATCTGTACAATCTGGGCTTGAGCGTGCGTGATATCGCAATCAAATCAGGACGCGGCGGGACATCCGGGATCGGCGTCGCATCGTTTGAAAGCGGCGGCTTCATCCTTGATGGCGGGCACCGCTTCAGCGAGAAGGGCGCGTTCAAGCCGTCCGCCGCATCGAGATCCCCGCCCGCCCCGATCCTCTTCCAGCGCCCGTTTCCCGGCTGGGAGGTTGTGCTTGCAATCCCTGACGCAAGAGGCGCGTATGATGACAACGAGGTGGACATTTTCAAGCAGGAGTGCCCGATCCCAATCTCTGAGGTGCAGGAACTCTCGCACATCATCCTTATGGAGACGCTTCCGGCAGTGGTCGAGGAAGATATCGAGTCATTTGGAGATTCCATAAACAGAATACAGAAGACCGGTTTTAAGAGACGTGAAATCTCACTTCAGAGACCCGAGATCCGACAGATGATCGAACTCATGCAGGAAAACACATGCGGCGCCGGAATGAGTTCATTCGGACCGGTTGTGTATGGCATCACAGATAACAAGAGGGACGCAGATCATGCGGCATGCCTTGCACGGGAGTTTCTGGATGCGACTACTGGCGGTTGCAGCACAATCACCCATGCAAGCAATTCGGGTGCCGATGTCAAGCATATCTGATATGTCCGGGCGAATCCCAAAAATCATAATGAACCTTTAAGTAGGTGTACAGACTACTTTGTGGATATAGGACTCGACTGTAACTGATATGAACGAGATGACGTGATGAAGATGGTTGTTTTTGATATGGATAGCACGCTTATAGATGCAGAGACTATCGACGAGCTTGCTGCCATTGCCGGTGTTGGTGATCAGGTTGCCGAGATTACGAGGCAGGCTATGAACGGAGAACTCGATTACGGTGAAGCACTCTGCAGGCGCGTTAGTCTGCTTAAGGGGCTTAGCATCGAGCGTGCAAATGCCGTTATAGGCAGGCTCCCGCTGATGCCCGGCGCAAAGGAACTGGTGGAATCGGTCAAGGAGATGGGACTTGCGACTGCCATGATCACATGCGGTTTTATGATCTCTGCACGACATATCAAAGATATACTTGGCATCGACCATGTAATCGCAAATGATCTGGCTACAAATGGTGGTGTGTTCACAGGAGAGGTTACAGGCGACCTGACCGAAGCCGACTCAAAGGCGCACGCACTCGAACAGCTCTCTCGCAAATGCGGGATTGAACCGTGTGAGTGCATCACAATCGGTGATGGCGCAAACGACATCCATCTGTTCAGGGAATCCGGATATTCAATCGCATTTCATGCAAAACCGATCCTGAAACCGTATGCAGATGTAGCAGTCGATACAAAGGACTTAAGAGCGATCATTCCGATCATTCGGGATGTATCACAGATAGATATTGGGCGAACATCACGCCAAAACAGGAGGATACCAAGCAAATGTTGAAAGAGCTACAGGATAAAAGAGCGATACTTGTAAAAGAACTTGAAGAGTTTAGAAATAAACGTAATAAACTAAATAACGAATCAAGTACATGGTCTTCGCAGCGCAATGAATTAAATCGCACGTCAAAGATGCTGATGGATGAAGCGCAGCATTATAAGCACGAACGCGACGAGTACAACAAGAAAGTGAGTGAGTCCAAGACGGGGCGGGATTATTACAACAAGAAAATCAACGAGACCAATGCCAAAATCGCAAAAATTAAAAAGGAGTGTAATATCACCGGCACACCTGTTGAAGAGCTGAAACAGATGATTGACGAACTTGAATTCAAGCAGCAAACTCAGGTATTGTCGTCGGACAAAGAAAAAGGTTTAGTCACCCAGATCAATGCACTGGTTGCTGAGTACAAGGCAAAGAAAGACGCGATTGAGAAAAACACCGGACTCAAACAGGCACTTGATGAACTGGAACATATCCGCGAGAAAGCATCCGTATGCCACGAAACAGTCACGGAATATGCAGATATGGCTCAGGAATACCATGACAAGATGATTAACGCCTTCAAGGAAGGCGAGACCATCAGATCCAAATCAGATCGCATTCACAAGAAATTCGTGAAGATTCAAGACGAAGCAGACGATCAACATCATCTATTCATCAAAGCCCAGAAAGAGATTCGAGAACTGGATCGGCTGATCAACAGCATCTCGAAACGGGGTAGGGAGGATAAGAGGAAAGTGGAACGAATAAAGGCTAAGAAGGAAGCAGAGGTTATATACGACCTGTTTAGGCAAGGAGAGAAGATCAGTACGGAAGATCTGATGTTACTTCAACGTTCAGATCTACTATAAAGGTCATGAAGACACTGGTGTTGTGTCTGGATCGGGATGATGACCTCGGACGGAAAGCCGAGGTCGCAAGCCCTGTTATCGGGAGAGCTGCGAACATAGAGGCAGCAACGAGACTTGCGGTAGCAGATCCCGAGGATTCGGACGTCAACACCATCTTCGGCGGAATAGAGGAGTATGACCGGTTAATCGATGCAGGGGCAGCGGTTGAGGTTGTCAGCATCGCCGGCGATTACGATGTCGGGGTGATCTCAGATAGCAAGATCGCTTCACAGATCGATGATATTCTTGATGGGCATGGATTTGACAATGTGATCCTTGTCTCAGACGGAGCCGAGGATGAGGCGGTACTGCCGATCATCGCATCGAGGATAAAGATAAATTCGGTGAAAAGGATCCGGGTGAAGCAGAGCGAGAGCATAGAGAGCACATACTACTTGCTCAAGGAGTTTATCTCCGATCCAAAGGTGAGGGGTGCACTATTCATCCCAATTGGGCTTGCTTGCATCGCTTATGCTGCATCATCGTTGATAAACCGTCCCGAACTTGCAGTTGCCGCCATTATTGGAACCGTTGGAACATATTTGCTGTATAACGGCTTTGGAATCGGGAAGTCCATAGATAAGTACCGTGAAACTGCAACCGAGTCACTATATAAGGGTAGAATCAGTTTTGTCACATATCTTGCAGCGATCCTGATTGGGATCATTGCCACGATCCAGGGCGCTGATGCCTGCTGGGAAGGAATCGCAGGCGACATCTTCCTGGGATATATCGTCTTATCGACAATCTTTATGCAAGCCTCGGTCTGGTGGTATGTGGCGGCTGGATTGTTTCTTGGTTTCGGGAAGATCATCGATCTGCACCTCGAGGAAAGACCCATCGGCAAGGCAGGGGC
>JAYEGZ010000086.1:0-3515 GCA_034659315.1 Methanobacteriota archaeon | reverse complement strand
CTTAAACGTGTAATTCGTGATCTCTTTTACCGATTTTATCACTAATTAGCACGTTTGTACAAATGACACGAATTTTAACAGGTTATTTTTTGGCAAACCCTCAACAGTGCACAAACACGCCCATTTACGCCCCGACCATCCCACTAATCTCTACCAGCAGGTCCATCACATTGAATGGTTTCAGCATAAACCGGCACGCTCCAGCCTCAAGCGCACTGCCCTTAACCCTATCATCAGCACTTGCAAGTATGATCTTTACATCCGGGTTAATCCTTATTAGCTCCTATGTAGCATTGATTCCGTCATTGTTCGGCATCCGTTAATCTATAATCACGATTTCGGGCGGTGTGTCCATCGATCCGAACATTTTAACCGCCTCATTGACATCATGAGCATCTGCAATGATCTCGTGCCCATTCATCCCGAGAAGCGTGCTGTGCAGTTTGTGTAGTGCAGGCTCATTGTCCACTATGAATATCGTTGCCATTACGTTCCCCCTTCGGAAGATCTATAATGAATTTACTCCCACGCGTCCAGTCGCCCCTGACTCTATCCTCCACCCGGACAGTTCCCCCGTAACTCATAACAACGTTTTTCACAATAGTAAGCCCGAGTCCTGACCCCTGGCTGCTCTCGCCAGCCTGTTCCAGACGGTTGAATACCACCTCTTTGTACTCGTCGCTTATGCCGTGTCCGTGATCCGCAACTTCGATCTGCCAATACGCACCGTCTGCCGATGCTGCCGATGAATCGATATTGACATCGATCTCAACGATCACGTGTTCGTCGAACTTAACCGCATTGTTCAGGAGATTTGCAAAGACATCAAAGAGCAGGTCATTGCCCTGGATAAAATACCGCCCCTCGGTTATGTTTGAATTGATCCTGACTTCCTTCGGAACTGATTTTGCGTCGTCGCTGGCGCTTACAAACGCAGGGTATATATCGATCGTATTTAGTTCGATCTCGCCTGATCTGACCCTCGAGAGCTTTTTCACGTTGGCTATAAGGTTTGCGCCCTTCTTGGCATGTTTGAGCGCGGTCATGATATGTTTCCTGAATTGATCTGGAAAATCGGGCATCTGCAGCATGAGATCAAGATAGCCGATCGTGACCTGGTTCATGTTGTTGATATCGTGCCCCATGATGTCTGTATAAAATTCTGCACGGTGGTATTCCTCTTCGATGCGCTTCTCTGCCCGTTTTCGTCTCGTGATATCCCTGAATATCGTTAATTTTGATACAGTGCCATTGATATTCTTAAGGGGGGTCTCAATGAGGTCATACGTCTTATCTCTCCTGCGAGTGTGCCATTCCCACCGCACGGTCTCTCCTCGCAGTACTCGGGGATTCTTACAGAGCGGGCAGGGCTCTTCCCGGTTATGAAACACTCTATAACAGGTGCTGCCTGCTTGATCTCCGAATATGTTTACCAGGGCTTTGTTCATAAACTCTATTTTATGGTCGTCTGACACCACGTACACCCCATCAGCCATAGCGTCAAACATCAAATTTAAATTATCTCGCTCTTTCCTTATTTTTGCCTCAAATTCCACTGTTTCTGTGATATCCCTGCTCACCCGGACCGTGCCGATCGGCACACCATCCTTATCCTTCAACATCGCCACAGACATGCTGATATGAACCGGTGTCCCGTCCTTCCGGGTCGCAATCGTTCTGTAGTGTCTGATCTTCCCGTCCCTTTCCACCAGCCCCATTATCCGGTCGGCTTCTGCAGGGTCTGCAAAGAACCTTTTGTTGTGCGTTCCGATCACCTCATCTGCTGTGTAACCCATGTAGCCCTCTGCCCCTGCATTCCAGTCACGTACGATCCCGTCTATGTCCACAACCACGACTGCATCAGCAGAACTCTCGATAACATTCGCCAGATACTCCTTTGTCTCTCTTAGCTGCCTTTCTGACCGTTTCAACGATTCTTCTGCGATTCTGCGATTGGTTTCATCGTGGTAGACCGAAGCGATCTCTCCCGATGGCAGCTTGTAAACAAAATGCTCTCGCCATCCGGCAATCCTGTTATCCTGATACATGCTGATCGGATGGTGTTCAGGCGTGCCGGTCGCCCACACCCGCCGGAGTACCTCAAGAAGCCCGAACTCCTCGACACCCGGGAACACCTCAAGAATGCTCCGGCTGATCACCTCTTCACGCTTGATATTATCGATCGTTTCGCTCCCTTTGTTGATATCTGCGAAGACGAAATCCATACCATCGTCCGCAACATCATATATGGCAATCCCGTCAACTGTATTCTCAAAGACCGCTCTATACAGGGCTTCACTCTCCTGCAATGCTGCATCTGACTGTTTACGCATCTCTTCCAGTTCCATGTTGTCAAGAGCGATCGCTACGCTGCTTGCCACCTCTTTCAGCAGTTCCTTCTCGCCTTTCCTGACTCTGACGCCAGGCAAGAATATTATGGCGAACAACCCGAATCGCTTGCCTGCATGTTCGATGCGGGCGACCGCAACATCGCTGCCGGCACAGGTACTCTCAAAGGGACACCCTCTGCAATCTCCGGGTTTGTTAATGGCTTTAATCAGGTCTTCCTGATTGTCTCGGTCTTCCGGGTCTTCTTCTCTGGCAAGCACGTCCTTCACGCATTTCGGAGGGTTACTGCCAGACATACTGTCACATAAACGGGAGATGCCATCGGCATCACCAGCGCAGGAACTTGCAACCGCTGTGAATGAATCGCCGCCAAAGCACGCAATACATGACGCACAGTACCTCTGATCCTCGATCACGGCATCAACGATCTTATTGAGCAGACTACTCCGATCCTTCGTGGTCACGACCAGATGGTTAACATTCTTAATGGTTTTGAAGATGCTGCTCAAGTGGGCCTGGTGCTCGGCATGTGCAACCCTATCCATCAGAACAATGATTGTGATGGAGACGATTATGAGCATCGGGGCTCTGATATAGTCATAGATAGTCGTTACATCGTGTCTCAGGAAAAGATGGCTTAAAACCAGAAGTACTGCAAGGAATATAGCCACAAAGAGACCTTTCTCCCGCCACCACAGGGCTGCAATGATTATTGGGATATAGAAGAGATGGCTGAAGACCGCACCGATCCCGAGCACCACATGGAAGTAGTATGTAGTCATGCAGCAACAGGCAAGCAGAAGCATCATTGCAACAATCTTGCACCGTTCCATACCCCTCTTAGATACTCTCCCAATACCTTTCATGATGGCATGTCTCCCGACGGTTCAAGCTTTTATATCTGTGGGCGTGTTATATAATCCTACCGGTTATGTGCTCAAATAAATAATCTTTTTCGTTTTTATGGTATTGCACCATACGTCCGGTCACTCTACGCACCACCCACCCATAGTTATCCACCTGAACATATCTATAGCTTCCAGAGCTTCATGTTATAACCTCATTTTCCCCCGATATTCAGCACCCCCATCTCATATAAATATCCGGTAATGTCCTAATTTGAGATAGTTAATTGGAAATAGAAAAACTCGTGCCATGTCCACAAG
>JAYEGZ010000085.1:3307-13536 GCA_034659315.1 Methanobacteriota archaeon | reverse complement strand
TGATTTCGGACGACAACCTCAATTGTATTTTCCTTCTCCGCAAAGACCCGACTTGGTGTTTTGATCGTTGAAATCACCAGATCTGGCTTTGTGTCATCGGGCGGAGGTGTTGGTGTTGGTGTTGGTGCTGGCGTCGTGCCGTTCCGGAGTGCAAGCACCGCAACGAACGGGTGAACCGTTGTTTCATCACCCCTCTCGAACAACAAGGTATTTCCTGACGGATCAAAGTGGGACGCGACATCGAATGTCTTGAGATCGAAGTTGTAAGCAGTGTCGCCCATGCTGTCCGCCACATCGCCAGCCCCGATCTGATCCCCATTCATGTAGAGATAATCTTTCTCTCCAGCGTTTCCGCACAGATACCCGACAAACAGGCTTGCATCCGGGTATGTGGACATTGCGGTGGAGAAAGAAGTGATGCAGGAATCGTGTGGCGTCTTGTGGTTCAGGTTCTCGTGCCCGTCATTGATCCAGTATTCGACCTCTGGTAAATCTTCACCACCTCCGCCTCCGTTTTCGCTTTCATAGACCGCAACAAGCGTAATTCCATAGAGCCTGCCATCAATATTGCCCGCGGTGGTGGCTGTCACGGTGTTGATTCCAGCCACAAAATACGATTGTGAGACGTTGTACGTCACAAGATATACGCCGTAGCCCGTGCACATCACGTTTGGGTTGGTGTCTGACGCCCCCGCAAGATTTAGCGTCCCGAGCGTCTGCCCATTGACCTTGGTCTCGACCGTTCCAGTGTAATCCGGGTTTCCGCCCCAGATACCGACATATATGCGGGCATAGACCACGTCACCGGGCACGTTGAAGCTCTGGGTGTAGGGCATCTCATCCACGCAGCCGTGCCCGCCGTCCACATAGATCCCACCGGAGACTGTGCCATGTTTCACGAGAGCGAGGGGGCTGCCATCGAATTTATAGTCCGCTTCTGCCGGTGTTAGTTGTGCGAGCAGCAGAATGCAGAGTATCAGGTATCTTAATGTTGTCATGGCTTGTGTCAATTCGGACAATTTTTTGTGTTATTGTATTCGTTCACAGACTCCGCTTCCCCTATGCTTGTTTTCCGTGAGTGTGAGCAGAGGTGCGCATGGCTTTGCCTGCGATCTGCCCATGTATCCATACTCCACAAAATAGTGTTATCGGATAGGATAATAAAACTAACCGATCATACTCACACTCACCGATACATGAAATGGCAATTAAGATCCTGCATCGCTTGCGTGTCTTTTCAGTGAATGCGCCCCCAATCCCGCCTTTCGCAGCTCACTTCAGAATGTACGTCGTGCCCTGCTCATTCGGAAACGAGACCCAGTTAAAGAGCAGAACCGCATCACCGATGTTCACCCCATCACCGCCGGCCACATCCGCGTTGTCCGGCTCGGCGAGTGCGTACGTCGTCTCCCGCTCGTTTTCAAACGAGACCCAGTTGAAGAGCAGGACTGCGTCGCCAATGTTAACCACACTGTTGCCAGTCACATCACCCGGGACTCTTGGCACCACATTCCAGATCCAGGTCTGCACAATGGTTCCGGTTGCGCTCCCAACAACAGACGAGACGTTCCAGACTCCGAGAGCCGCACTCGTGTTCGTGTAGCTTGCAGTTGTCACGCTGGTATTCGCATCCTGAACGATTGTTCCGTTGATCAGCCAGGTCACATTGACGGTCTGGTCGACTGTGATGTTAAACGTCCTTGTTGCACCTGTTTCATCACTGACAGGCGTTTCCGGGTCGAAAGATGTGATGTTTGGTGGTATTATTGTTTCATTGAAAAAATATACTGCATTTCCAGTGGAAACTGTTTGCCCCACATCATCTTCCACTTCGCCATTGGCAAAATGACCGCTTAACGTTTCATTGATTTCATCCACCGTATAATTAAACTGGGTTCCCATGTCCCATCGCATTCCTTCAGCGAGAGTTACGTCTGTTGACGCAAAGTTATTATTATTCACATAACTAAATCCTTTTATTCCCAATACACAAGCAGCGATATAGCCATAATTACATTTGTTATCATCTAAAGGATCGCCATAACAGTGCGCCAGTGTTTTATTGAGTGCAGAGCTATTTTGCAGATATTCCCATTTATCGATATTATTGAGCCACAGATAGGGATCACTATTAGATCCCGTTGTGTTAAAAAAATCCACAAAATAATAGTCAGGACTCTCTATGGGTCCTGTAAAGGAACTCATGAAACTCTCCCACATATAATAGTCACTCTCACAGTGGTCTGCATAATATCTAACGCCGTTAACAATTGTCTTTTGACTTTTTGAGTGAACATAAGAATTTATTGTAGTTAATCGCTGGTCAAAATCGGTTTTGTCATCTTGCCCATAATAACCCGGATCAACTTCGTCCCAGAAAAAACCGTCGACATAATTATGGCGGTCAATAGAATTCTTTATGCCCTGCTCCCAGCCACTCTTATCGATGGCATTTTTATATGTACTTCCCAATGCTATGTAGAAATAAACATCAACACCCGCATCGCGAACCTGTTGAATTTCACCCGGGTTATCATCAGCAATGATAACAAGTGTCAACCCTGAATCTGCCCAGTTTATATCTGTGCAGTTGATCCACCCGTAGTATGCAATGAATTTGAAAACCTCACTTGCGCTAAAACCATCCCCCCTCGCGTTGACGGGGGCTACGCTACACTCAGAGAAATTGCACTCTGCACCCTCATTTATCAGAACTGCTGATTCCAGTACTGGCGTGGTTCCAAGTGTCTTAAGCGGGCTCTTCTGGTACGCCATAAAATCCGGACGTATGATTGTGCACAGATATTCATCCGGCGGCTGGATCGCCATTGCTGGCGCCAGCGTCACTGTAAGGACTATCGCTGCAATCACCGCTGCTGCGACGGATGATGCTATCGTTCTTGTATTCATATTGTTACCCCCTGATTAATTCATGCCGCTCTGCAGAGCAGCGAATCCACACCCCGTTGATACGTCCAAATCAGCCTCAATCCCACATAAATTTACCCACGCATCATGCCATCAGACTGGCGGATAGGTAAATCGGTTGATACGACCTCAGAGGTCATAAAAATGTACATGTTTAGCTAACCACACGATTACACAGATTTCCACAAGATTTCTGTGTTAATCTCGTGAGTTTTTCATGGCATATACACTATAACGTCCAGTCACTCTACGCACCATTTTCATTTATGAAAAGTATACCACCAGCCCCACCCGGAGGGCAGTTTTTACTCGATTTTTTGTGAAAAAATCGAGCTACACACATTCCAAAAAAGAGAACGAGTGAGGGGATCTCCCCCTCCGCATATCACTTTAGAACGTACGTCACCCCCCGCTCGCCCTGAAACGAGACCCAGTTGAACAGTAAGACCGCGTCACCAATGTTAACCTTGCCATTGCCGTTCACATCCGCATTCTCCGGCGCACTGAGCGCGTACTTCGTCCCCCGTTCGTTCGGGAACGAGACCCAGTTGAACAGTAAGACCGCGTCACCGATGTTAACTTTGCCATCACAGGTCACGTCGCCCGGGACTTCTGGCACCACGTTCCAGATCCATGTCTGCGTGTCGGTTCCGTTTGCGTTGCTCACGGCAGCCGAGACATTCCAGACTCCAAGAGTCGCACTCATGTTTGTATAATTCGCCTCGGTCACACCGGTATCGGCATCCACCACAGTCCCGTTTATGAGCCAGCTCACGTTTGCCGGCTGGTCAATCGTTATGCTGAAGGTCCGAGTCGCCCCTTCTGTGTTGCTCACAGGTGACGAGGGGGTTAGGGATGTAATATTTGGTGGCGTGGAGAGTGTGGGGGATATGATGATGGTTACGTTGTCTGATCCGGTTACTCCGCAATCATCGGTCACTGTGAGCGTTGCCGTGTACGTATCCGGACTGTCATACGTGTGACCTGGGTTCTGCAATGTCGAACTCCCGCCATCGCCAAATGCCCATTCGTACGAGATGATCACGCCATCATGATCCTCTCCGGAGCCGGTGAACGCTACCGTAAGATGCGTAGTCCCGTTTTCCGGGCTTGCTGAAGCTGATGCAACCGGCGGCTGGTTCGCGGGTGTGACGCTCAGAGCCACTGGAATTATCACTGTCGCATTATTTAAATCGTTGCTCTCGATTCTGATCTCTCCATTATAACTGTTAGCTTCGAGGTTTGTTGCGTTGAACGACACAACAACACTGGTCAGGGCACCGGGTCCGGGTTCAACCGTGCCGCTTGTCGAGGCTGGTGTTAGCCAGCTTGCATCATCGGTTATCGTGTACGTAAGTTGTGCATCCCCGCAATTTCGGATGGTCAGGTTCGCCAAACTGCAATCACCGGCAGACATCGTCACATTGATCTCGGCGGGTTCGACACGGATGCTCGAGTTTCCGCAGTCGTCATGCACAATACCGGTAACGGCATACGCATAGTTATACTTCTCGAGATCTCCGTACCGGACTCTCGCATAACCCTGCTCGCCCCAGCCCGTGCCCCAACTGTTCTGGATGATCCAGCAACCCTCGGAGTCATTCCAGCCGACCAGTATGACAGCATGGTTTGCCCAGCCGACCCCGCACGAGTCTGACCACGCAGGTTCGTAGACCCCTCCGCTGTAATAGAACCAGTCGTCTGGTGCTGACAGCACAACAGATAGCGGACCATACGTCTGAAGAGCGTATTTGAATGAGTCTGTGGTGGATGACACATACTCATAATCCACAACCTTCCACGGATTCTCTGCCCAGTCAGTGCATGGCGTACATGCGCTATCACTGCTTGCATACGGGGAACAACTCTCTTCTGGCACCCCTGTGTCTTTGACATACTTGAGAGCTTCGTCCGGCCATCCGCCCCTGCAACTTCCGGCATTGCAACAATCGGATACGAGATGCTGCTCTGATAGATCGATGTCCTTGTCCGAATCGTTGAAATGAATGTTGATCGCCACCTCAACAATACCGAGTGCGCTAAACGCCCAGCAACTTCCGCACAATCCCTGATTTTTGACAGGTGTCATCCAGTCCTTGCCATCCTTATTGCGCCAGTCAAATGAGAGGTCACAACTGACACCGCTCTGTAGGGGTGGGCGCATCAACTGCGCATCCTCCGGAACGTCGCCTATTCTTGCGCCGCATAATTGCCGCTTCTCATCTACCGTTAGTTCGGATACGGACGTTGTGCCCGCAGTCCAGTTACTCCCTTCTGCGTCTATTGCATCCTGTATTGCATCGATTGTCCCAAGTTCAACCGGTGATACAGGCGTATCGTTCAAATCTGCCGAAACCGTGCAGATACTTGCCAGCGATATGATCGATATCGCCAGGATGGTTGTTAATATGTGTTTGCCCATTGTGTTTGCCCCTTTTGCTGTATTGACGCGGCGTAATCGGCACACCCCCGCCCACGGAGCTGATGCGCCAGCCGCTGATATTGTTAGGATCCTGCAAGTTGTGACCAGTACGGAAACTTTTGCATTATTATTATCATTATGAGTTATCATCCTATATGAGCTTTTCGGTGGTTTGGGATGGGTGGTTTGGGAGGATTCACGACATCAAGAGATAGTGTTGAGTTGAAGGTGTTGCAAATTCAAATATCAGATGTCTCTGCAACACCAGAAGCTGAACTGGCAGCACAACATCAGGGAAAGTCACAAAAAAGAGAATGGGTGGTGGGGCATTCCCCTTTGCACCTCACTTCAGAACATACGTAGCTCCCCGCTCGTTTTCAAACGAGACCCAGTTGAAGAGTAATACCGCGTCGCCGATGTTAATCACGCCGTTACCGGTCACATCCGCATTGTCCGCCCTATTGAGTGCGTACGCAGTCTCTCGCTTGTTTGGGAACGAGACCCAGTTGAAGAGGAGCGCCGCATCGCCGATGTTAACATCGCCATTGCCGGTCACATCACCCGGGACTCTTGGCGTTACATTCCAGATCCATGTCTGCATGTCATCTCCGTTTGCACTCTCAACAACAGCCGAGACGTTCCAAACTCCAGGAGTCGCACTCATGGTCGTGTAGCTTGCAGTCACAACGCTGGTATTTGTATCCTGCATGATTGTTCCATTGATCAGCCAGGTCACATCCACGGTCTGGTAGATTGTGATGTTAAACGTCCTTGTTGCATTGGGTTCGTCTCTGACAGGCGTTTCCGGGGCGAAGGATGTGATATTCGGTGGACGTGTCACCCTGGCGCGGAGACATGCGGTCCAGTTGTAGTTTGCCATATCCATCCACGAATCGCTTGCGTTCTGCCTGATAAAGCTTACATTGGACTGTATAGTTGGATTAACCGTCCATGCGATTTCGTATTCAACGGGTATGGGGCAATCATAACCCGGCGTAGTCATATTAACGCCAATCGTGAATTGCTGACCCGCGTCCAGCGAAATCGGGGTGTCCAGCGGTATAGAGTAGTAACCATACTCCTGACAGGTGCCAGTCTGGTTGGCAAGTTCACTTCCGAAGAAGCCATTCCAGACATAGACCTCATACTCTGCATTGTTGCTTGTCGTCCAGAAATCAACATGGGTCAAATTCCCGGATTGATTTGCTGTAAAGACGCTTGCCATCCAGTTGCTGCTGTTGCCATAGTCCACACTACCTACAAAACCAGCCTCATCCCAGTAAAGCAGTTCTTCACCGGGGACCGAATCCTTATACTCAAGATAGGCTACGCCCCGAACACAACTTGAGTTGTATGCAAGGTAGAAGAAGCCATCATTTCCCCAACCGGTGCCCCAGCTATTCTTCACGATCCATGCGCCGGTCCCATCATGACCGGGGTTGGGGTGCGGGACCGAATCGTTCCAGCCTATGATAGATACCATATGGTTTGCAGATTCAGGGCTCGGATAATAGTCATAAATGAATCCCCACGTTGCATTCGTATAGTTTCCGCTTGAGTGCCAATGAAAAGACATTATAACAGGTCCGTGATCATACACTGCACTCTTTATCACGTCAATTTCTGATCCGTTGTCCGTTACAAGCCTGTATCCATCAACTCTCTTGACAGGTGCACAATCATCACATACACACGACCCAGCACAGTTCAAAGCTGAGCCATTATAAGGATTGCACAATTCCAGAATCGAACCTTTCTTGATGAAAACCTCGCTGGCTATAAAACCGTTACCACCTGCGTCACATGGCTCGTCAGCGCCGTCGTACATACGTGTCCATGACCGGTCAACGCACAGGGCTACGCTCTGCTCGGAGAAGTTGTATTCCACACCCTCGTTTATCAGAACTGCCGATTCCAGTACTGACGTGGTTCCGAATGTCCAGCAGGTGCCACATGATGCCTGATCCTTGACCGGGGTCACGTTGCCGGAGTCTCGCCAGTCAAAGCTGCCGGGAAGCACACCTGGCGCCTGCAACCTCTCAACCGGAATATCATCCAGATGGCTCAAGTCCATGGACGGGGGCATGTAGCCGCAAATGTGGTCGCCGGATGTCCCGAGCGGACGCTTCTGGTAAGCCACAAAATCCGGATTTAATGGAGCCAATTGGAGTGCTCTGGTTGCATTGGAGACGTGTTGACCTGCTGCGTGGTTCGTGATATCCGGAATGATTGTGCACAGATCTTCATCCGGCGACTGGCTTGCCATCGCTGACGCCAGCGTCAATGTGAGGATTATTGCTGCAATCACCGCTGATGCGGCGGATGGTGTAATCGTTCTTGTGTTCGTATTGGTACCCTCTGAGTAATTCATACCGCTCTTTAGAGCAGCAAATCCACACCCCGTCAATACATCCGACTTAGCCCCGATCCCACATAAATTTATCCTCGTATCAGGTCACCAGACTGGCGGATGGGTGAACCGGTTGACACAACAGCCCGGAGTTGCAAAAAAAAGAAGAGTGGTGAAGGGATCTCTCCCTTCGATTCAGTGTCGTGGCGTTATCGCTTCCACCGCATCATCACATAGCCGATTGCAAGCAATCCCGCGATTGCGATGGCGCCCTCAAAGCCGGGCAGCCCCTTCTTCTCTGGCGCATCCGGCGTGGTCTTGCCGCCGCCTGTCGCTGGCTTCGCGGTATTTGCTGCTGTTGCGGTCGTGTCCGGCGTTGCGCTTGGGGTTGATTGCGTCAGCGTCACAGTATGCGTCGTTTTCGGGTAGGTTCCACCACCGCCCAATATTGCGGTTCCATCGGTTGTTGTTATACCGGTTATGTCCGCGAAACTCCCATCAACCATACCTGCGCTCGTGATGGCAATGGTTGTTGCGCCATCTACTGCGCCGGTTTTCACATTGAAGGTTACTGTTGCCCATGCACCTGCAGCGGTTGGTGATGTAGTTGTACCCTGACGGGCAAGCACTGCAATAACAGTTCCTGCAGTATTGTCGTAGGCTGAACCCACATCCAATGCATTCGTACCGAGCATATCACCCTTCACACGGTTGGTAACCTCCAGTACAGAGGTATCGAATAACAGACAAATCTCTCCACTTGCCACACCATTTCCATCCGGATCAACATCAATGTTAATCGAGAATGAATCTCCCGGTGTCAGTCCTGTTGTTGATGCAGGGCTGATGGTGACGGCGGGTGCAGCCGCAGCCGCACCAGATGCACCAATCACCATACAAAGAACGAATATCTTAAATGGATATCCATTCATTCCAATTTACCTTCCTGTCACGCGTCACTATATGCTTTCTCCGTAATGCGCTCCGAGCATTCCAAGGTCGACGTAGTTCACCTCGTTATCTCCGTTCAGATCGGCAGCGGCATTATATCCGGCAGCCCCTATTGAGAGACCATAGCTTGCTCCAAGTATTCCAAGGTCGATATAGTTCACGATGTTATCACCGTTGATATCGCCAATCAGTTCTGTCGCCGTGCCCACCGTAACCGTCACTACGTTGCTCGTCACACCCTGTGCCGTCGCGGTGATGGATGTGGTTCCGCCCACTGCAGCCGTGAACACGCCGCCCGAAGTGATCGTTCCGGCATTCATGTTGCTGCTTACCCATTCCACAGTGATACCGGTCACTTCCGTGCTGCCGTTGTAGCACACCGCAGTGAATGTCTCAGTATCGGTTATGTTCATGGTCAGCGGACCTGCCGGGGTCACGTTGATCGTATCGAATAGAGTGGTTGAGATTGTGAACGTTTCATTATTCGTGGTCGGTGGCACATCGCCTCCAGTCCTATTGCTCAGTTCAGCGGATAGACCCAGTTCACAGGATCCGCTCGCCCCAACTGCCTCAAGCGTGATTGTTGCAATGTTCAGGTCACCGGTCAGGTCCTGTCCGGATGTCGTGCAGGTGACTCTCACGACCCCGTCGCTAATATTCGAGCAGTCGAGATTGAAGTTGTCGTTGAAGTCACCTACAACCCCTGTCGTCACATTAACAATCAATGGATTGAATGTGAGCGTCACCGCGATTCCGCCAACTCCGGTTGAGTTTAGCAGTTGTATTGGGACCGTCGTCGTGGCGCCGGGTTGCAGCGTCACATTCGCGATGCTGACTATGTCACGGTCCTGAGCTTCAGCCAGTGTCATATAGTTGTCTCCATCGATGTTCAGGAACAGATTTTCATATCCCGCAGCCTCATTCGCAGTTGCAGCACCAACCATGGAAAGCACAACAAGCGCGACCAGTATAATTGTTCGTTTGTTCATGTAGTATCACTCCTTGATGTGGGTATCAAATCCACACTCCGTTGATATGTCCAACTTAGTCCCACCCCCACATAAATTTACCCGCGTATCATGTCAAATAGACGGGAGAACGTATGAACTTATCAATACAACTCCGGAGTTTCAAAAAAGAGAAAAAGTGAAGGGATTACTCCCTTCGATTCAGTGTCGTGGCTATTATCGCTTCCGCCGCATCACCACATAAGCGATCGAAAGCAATCCCGCGATTGCAAAGACACCTTCAAAGCCGGGCAGCAGTCCCTTTTTCTCTGGCGCATCTGGCGTTGCAACACTGCCCGCCGTCTGTGCAGCCGGCTTCGCGGTCGGCTTCTTCGTCGCCGCTTGCGCAGCGGTCTTTGCTGCTGTTGCGGTCGTGTCCGGCGTTGTGTTTGCTGATGCTGGTGTCGCGGTCACGGTTGGTGTCGGGAGCGGGTAGCTGCCACCGCCACCGCCACCGCCACCGCCACCGCCGCTGCTGCGGCCTGTGATTGCGGTTCCGATCAGCCCGAAGGTGCTGAGGCTCGATACGTTCGCTGCGACACGTCCGTCTGTGGTGAGAGTAGCGTAAACA
>JAYEGZ010000085.1:0-3207 GCA_034659315.1 Methanobacteriota archaeon | reverse complement strand
GCCACCGCCACCGCCACCGCCACCGCCGCTGCTGCGGCCTGTGATTGCGGTTCCGATCAGCCCGAAGGTGCTGAGGCTCGATACGTTCGCTGCGACACGTCCGTCTGTGGTGAGAGTAGCGTAAACACGCACCGGGGCTGCTCCATTGACCTTCGAATGTCCTGTCTGGAGTTTCTCCCATTTACTGGTGTCGTTGTTGTACCAGTATATCTGAAGCGTGCTTTCCCGAATGTCACCTACATCCGTGGCGTCACCATCACCGTTCTTGTCGAGATCGGCAAGCGTATAGGTCAGATTGACCCATACATACGAGATCTTGCTTGCGATGTCGTCGCTTACATTGATCCTGACATATCCAACATCCGAGCCGTAAATCCCGGTGGACATGGTATCTGCCGGACGTGTATCAGTGTGTTCGATCGTTACTGGCTCAGTTGTGACGCTGCCATTCACGCATATCGTCAGGTCCACGCCTTCGCCCTCAATGGTCGCCGAATCATCGGCTGCTATCGTGACGCCGTTTAGATCAACGCGCTGCGGGCTTACGGAACCCCTGAGAACGTTCGCGGTCAATGCACCTGCGGTCAATGCACCTGCCGTGATCCGCAACGAGTCGCCTGCACTCGATGAGTTTGGCATATTTGCCAGGTTGAACGAGTACCAGCCGTCCGATGCCGTTGTGGTGCTGAGCGAGTCGGTGTTGTTCAGGTATATCGTAACGCTTACACCATCCCCCGTACTAACGTGTCCATGTACTGTGAAGAGCGGGTTAATGGCTTGAACCGGGGATACCATTCCAAAAAGAACGGCGAGTGTGAAGACACTCACCATTAATCTTTTGTATCTCATGGTAATCACCCCTTCACGTCCAGATACTACCATAGAATGTGACACTGCTATCCGTCGCACCATTAACGAAATATCCACGTCCCTTCACGATGGCAAAGTCGTTCAACGGATTTCCTGGCACATACGACACAAACGCCCCGGTAGTCTCGTCATACTTGACAACCTCAGTGCAGCCTGCAATCCTGTTCGCAAGATCGCTTGCCGTGCTGATCCCGGGATCATTAAGCGGCATTGCAATCAACGTGTACCCGGTTGTGGATAGCGTGATTGTGCAGGAATCGGTGCATACTGTGAACGACTCTGACGTGTCTATCCGTTCGTTCGCATTCGGTGATGCATCTGTTGCAACAACCGTAACAGCGTATGTTCCATCCGTGCTCGGTGCGGTAATTGTGCCCTGCCATTCATCGTTGCCCATGCTTGTGAGCGTCACTGTGCCGGTCGTTCCGTTTGCAGTCACGCTTACTATTCCGGAAGCGTCAGTCGCAACGACAGTCACTGTGACTGGCCCGCCTGGAACTGTGCTTGTCGGGTTAAGTGTCACTGAACTGATGGTTGGTGCAGTGGCGTCGGCAGCTACCGTGAACGACTTTGACGTGTCTGTCGCTGTGTTCACATTCGCTGAATTGTCGGTTGCAACAACCGTAACCGTGTAGGTCCCATCCGTGCTTGGTGCGGTGATTGCGCCCTGCCATGTGTTGCTGCCCTGAGCTGTGAGCGTTACTGTGCCGGTCGTTCCGTTTGCAGTCACGCTTACTATTCCGGAAGCGTCAGTCGCAACGACAGTCACTGTGACTGGCCCGCCTGGAACTGTGCTTGTCGGGTTAAGTGTCACTGAACTGATGGTTGGGTCGGTGGTGTCCTCCCCACCAGCCTCGGTGACGGTGACCGTTTTCGTATCCACGTTATCCACGCCATCGATGTTGACTATGAGGATATAGTCGCCCGGTGGGGTTTCGCTGGTTGTTGGCCACGTCTTTGAAGTCGGGTTCGCTGCAGTATTGGTACCGGTTGTTGGATATCTCCAGACCTCCTCACTGGCGCTGTTCTCGATGCGGAAGTAATAATCCACCGATTCAGAGAAACTGACATCGAATGTGACATCATCACCCTGCGCGACTGATGCCGGTGGCTCGGTCTGCCATGTGAGCGTCACGGCTCCTGCTTCGCCGACCGTGGCGGTTCCATCGGTTGTTGTTATACCTGTTATGTCCGCGAAACTCTCATCAACCATACCAACGCTCGTGATGGCAATGGTTGTTGCGCCATCTACTGCGCCGGTTTTCACATTGAAGGTTACTGTTGCCCATGTACCTGCAACGGTTGGCGGTGTAGTTGCGCCATTGCGAGCAAGCACCGCAATAACAGTTCCTGCAGTATTGTCATAGGCTGAACCCGTATCAAACGGATCTGCACCGAGCATATCACCCTCTGCCAGACCGGTGACCTCCAGTACAGCAGTATCGAATGATAGGTCGATCTGTCCACTTGCCACACCGTTTCCATCCGGATCAACATCAATGTTGATCGAGAACGTGTCTCCCTGTGTCAGTCCTGTTGTTGATGCAGGGCTGATGGTGACGGCGGGTGCAGGCGCCGCTGCGCCGACCGTGGCGGTTCCATCGGTTGTTATTATACCTGTTATGTCCGCGAAACTCTCATCAACCATACCAACGCTCGTGATGGCAATGGTTGTTGCGCCATCTACTGCGCCGGTTTTCACATTGAAGGTTACTGTTGCCCATGTGCCTGCAACGGTTGGCGGTGTAGTTGCGCCATTGCGAGCAAGCACCGCAATAACAGTTCCTGCAGTATTGTCATAGGCTGAACCCGTATCAAACGGATCTGCACCGAGCATATCACCCTCTGCCAGACCGGTGACCTCCAGTACAGCAGTATCGAATGATAGGTCGATCTGTCCACTTGCCACACCGTTTCCATCCGGATCAACATCAATGTTGATCGAGAACGTGTCTCCCGGTGCCAGTCCTGTTGTCGATGCAGGGCTGATGGTGACGGCGGGTGCAGCCGCAGCCGCACCCACGCCAAACGCACCAAGCACCATGCAAAGAACGAATATCTTAGTTATATATCCATTCATTTCAATTCACCTTCCGGTTTCTTGTTGTAAGTCATTAGATGCTCTCTCCATAATGCGCCCCGAGCATTCCAAGGTCGATATAGTTCACGATGTTATCACCGTTCAGATCGGCAGCGGCATTATATCCGGCATCCCCTAGCGAGAGACCATAGCTTGCTCCAAGCATTCCAAGGTCGATATAGTTCACGATGTTATCACCGTTGATGTCGCCAATCAGTTCTGTCGCCGTGCCCGCAGTCACAGTTGCCGTCGCAGCC
>JAYEGZ010000084.1:0-3567 GCA_034659315.1 Methanobacteriota archaeon | reverse complement strand
GACGTTTGTGAGCACACACGGCGATCCGGGACTTCCAGATGCGTTTTCGGCAGGGTACCGGCGCACCTTCGCAGAGGCTGATCAGGTGCTTGCTCGTGTGCGTGAGATCGAGGCGCGGGGGAGGTATCTGTGATTGCAAGAATATGCTGGCACTATTAAATATTATAATGAAAATCGTTATATTTTTAGATATTGCCGTTGGGATATATAAGCTCAAGACGGGTAGAGATACATACTTATATATGTAATAAAACATAATCAAAATTAAAAGTTCGTTGGAAAAGAAGGAGACTATGATCGAAGACGGAGAAGTTCAACCAGAGGGATTTACGTACGATTTATCCAAAATAGACCTCGGAAAGGACGAGGCTGAACAAGACCAACGTCTGCAAGAATACTTTTTGAAAACATCAAACTACAGGAATGCCTTGGCAGGAACAAAGACAATTGTGATAGGTCGCAAGGGTTCCGGTAAGTCTGCAATATTCGCCCTTATGCAGGTTGAACTAGAGGAATCTGGGGCACTGGTGATACCAATCACGCCGGACCAATATTCATGGAGTGCCCTCAAAGATTATGAAGAGAAAGGGATCTTGCCAGAGCAAGCGCATACAAATGCTTGGAAATTGACACTGCTTTCTTCAGTGGTTTGGAAATTGAATGAAAGCAATCTTGTTTCGGAGAGCTCCAAACTACTTAAATATTATAAATATATGAAGGATGCTTATGTTCCAACTCCGGATGGGTTCTTCAATATTGTAGAGAAAATCAAGAAGATTTTAAGTGGGGTTAAGACCCAATGGGTGAGTTTTGATTTCGAGGAAACGGGTACAGTCGCCACCCCCCTGAAGGTTACGGAAGAATTGAAAGCACTACTTCATGCTGAGTGGCCTCAGGGGAAACAAGTGCGCATTCTTATTGATAGACTCGACGACAGTTGGGACGCATCCGAAAAGTCCCAGCACCTTATTATTGGACTTCTTAAGGCAGCCAATGAACTAAACGCTGCATTTGCTGGCAAGATCATCGTTACTGTTTTCCTTCGTTCCGACATTTACGACAATCTTTTTTTTGATGACCAAGACAAACTGCGGCAGTATGAAGAAACTTTATATTGGAACCTCGATGATCTCAAAGCGGTAGTATGCGAACGTGTTCGAGTCAGTTTGGATATTAGGGGGATTAATAACGATGAAGTTTGGGAAAACCTATTCTCCTCAAGGCCATATAGAAGTAGAGCCTCAGCAGAGAAGTACATCATCGATCGAACATTTAAACGCCCCCGAGATATCATATCATTTGTCCGTTTTGCCATTGAAGAGGCAGTCCGAACCGGACACTCAGTCATTGAGCCAATGGATACAAGATTAGCTGAGGAAGAGAAATATAGCCAAAGTAAATACAAGGACCTTATAATTGAGTATCAAAAACAGTTCCCATACACCAGAAACCTTCTGGACTCACTTTCTGGTTCCCTTCACAAATTGTCCCAAGACGCGCTCATGGTGCGCCTTGAGAGATTTATAGAACACGAACAGCTTAATGAACAACCAGTCCAGATTCTTCGTCAACTCTTTATCTGGGGGGTTATTGGTGTAAAGCGCCAAGGAAGAGCGGGGATTAAACAGCGAGGTGGAGCGCACTTTGTCTATTATTACGATGATCCGTCCGTCAACCCACTTACTTTCAATGATTATTATATCCATCCATCTCTCCGACATTACCTAAATATTTCTGAAAAGAGAGAGCGAATGACACGTACCTCGTGAATGTAACTTTGACTAACCTGATATACACGCTGCTTTGCTCAATAGTAGAATACGCAAACAGCAACCACAGCCCACCGAACAAGTACGGTCATATCCGCACGCCAGTCTTCTTAAACTCTTTTTCGCTGAACAAAATAGTATAATCAGTGATGCCCGTAGCCTGCGAGATCTCCTGCGCGACGTGTTCACATTCCTCTTTTGTGCGGGCATGAACCATTGTGTACAGGTTATAATCCCAGTCAGGGCATCTTGCGCGCTCATAACAGTGCGAAACCTCATCAAATCCAGCCATTATAGTCCCTACTCCCTCGATGCGCTCATCAGGGACATTCCAGACACACATCGCGTTTGCAACGATGCCAAGTGCGCGATGCCCGATCGACGCCCCGAACCTGCGGATGATGCCCCGGTCGATCAGTGAACCGATCCTCTGAACGGCGTCTTCTTCTGAAATGTCCAGTTCGAGCGCAATTTTCTTGAAAGGCTCTGGAACAAGCTTAATTCCGTTTTGCGTGAGTTTTATCAGTTGCATATCAATAACATTCATGATTACATCCTGAACATTACGCCAATCTTAAACATCCGCTCGACCGGTAGATTGAGAAACGGGTAGCCTGTTTTTTTGATTTCGCTAAATATCTCAAGCAATCGCGTTTTGCTCCGTGCAGATACTGTAAACCACAAATTGTACGTACCCGGGCGAAGATAATTGTGTGAAACCTCGTCAAAGCCGTTGATCTGTATGGCAACCTCGTTGATCTCGTTCTCTGGCACCCGCATCGCGATGAGCGTGCTAAATCCTCCGATTTTTCTTGTGTCGATGATCGGACCGATTCTCCGTATGGCGCCAAGTCTTGTGAGTTTCTCAAGGTGGCTAATGACCTCCTCTTCAGATATGCCGATCTGCTCTCCAAGTTTGCGAAAAGGGTGGGAATCCAGCGGAAAGTCCAGCTGAACTATATTTATCAGTTGTCTATCGATATCATCGAGCTCTTTTTGGTCTATCATCGTGAAATCGATCCATTATTGTGAAATGCCTTCATACGACGTCGGTATTTGCCATACCGATCTTCCGGGGAGAATCTGGCTGGACGCGGGTTTACGGTGGCAGAACCACACACCGGACACGTTTCTTCCAGTGTATATCTGTTACACTGAGTACATTTAAGGATTTTTGATTTCATAACGTCCTGCTGGTATTTTACGCATTCGCAGGCTCTTCGTGCCTGTGGAATGTGCCGGTCCCGTTGCAACGATGTATCTCATCTATTGCACGCTCTGCAGCACCTTTCAGAACCTTCTCTGCCAGTTTGTAGTCTGGTGCGGTGACCTGCAGGCGATATCGTGGAGCGCCCACATAGCGGACTGTGAGTGTGACCTCGTCGCCCTCATCGATCGCAGTCGCTGCAAGTGCTGCTTTGATCAGGTCTACGCCGTCTGGTTTGGGACACATCAGATCCACGAAACCAGTAATATTGACAAAAGGAACCTTCACGTTCTCGCTCGCAACTTTGGCGATCTGGATTGCGTGTTCCTTCTCAATGCCGGTGTTATCCAACATTGATTCGCCGGAGATCGCAATCTCTTCAAAAGCGTTGTACAAACTGCCAAACGAATCGATCAGCTTGTCTGCAACCTGCTGCCTCGTGCCATCATCCTCGATTGCGAAGTTGAGCCATTTCTCTGCACGGATTTCGATCTTCCATTCCTGGATCTTCTTTCTCCGCTGATGCTCGTTCACATCCTTGTACGACATATCGATGTGACCGCGCTGCGGGTTCACAGCAAGCACCTTGCA
>JAYEGZ010000083.1:0-13754 GCA_034659315.1 Methanobacteriota archaeon | reverse complement strand
CTTTTGATATAATTTCGCTGATGAATGGATCGCCGATATCTAAACGATGTTTAACCTCTACCGGTGTCTTTACAAGGATGTCGAAGTTGATTTTTTTGTAATAATCGCGTAATAGCTTGTTCACTGCCACCATGCGCTCAATCTCTCTTTTGGTGGTTTCCATGATTATGAGAATGTCTATATCGCTTTTTTCGGTGGGTCTGCCGTGCGCGTATGAACCGAAGATGATGACCTTTTCCGGGTTGAAGGCGTTGGCGATTTTACCTGCGATCTCATCCAATATCGTTCCTATTTCATCCATTTTTGTGCCCCATACCAGGTGTTTTCATCATTTCAGGATGTCCGCATTGAGTCGTTTATGGGTCGTTTATGATCCGTTTGAGACCTTTAGCACGTATACTGTGCCGCGCCCGGTACGCCCATGTCTTTCGATGATTCCCCATTTAACAGAGCTGAGAGTTCCCTTGAGGCTGTCATCCCCTGAACCAATCCGGCTGTATGAGCGACCAGCGCCTCACGCGCCATGCGAACAGGCTTTTGGCGACTTGCGTCTCGTTCCAACCCCTGCTGGCAGTGGAACAGACAACCGGCGTACATCTCACATTCCAGTGCATTTTTCGCCATCGTCCGGTCTCCATAAGCATCATTCAGATAGGTAAGGGACCTTGCCTCCCATTTATGCTGAAATTCTCCACCCAATCCTGACACCGCCTGTTGTGATAGGTGATATGTTGTGTCGCTTGAATATGCCTTGGTCAAGGACGTCCTTTCTGTAGATCACTTTTCCGTCCGCTATGGCATCAAGGTAAAAAGAACTTGTGATATCGTTGAGCGCGTTTTCTTCTGCGAAGATCGGATCTACCGGGATGCCGATTGCCCGATAGCTGCTCTTCTTTATGTGTTTCCAGTATTCTTTGCAAACGGGTTCGTTGTACTCTTTCACTATGATCAGGATATCAATATCGCTTTCTTTTTTGAGATGTCCGGTTGCTGCGCTGCCGAAGAGGATTATCGAGATTATATCCTGCTTTACGGTGGTTTTTATAATTTCGATCAGGGTCTGGATGTGGAGGTGCATGGTCTGGTTTTACTTCAATTGTGCGTCGAATACGTCTACTTCGTCGTATTCCGGGTTTTTGTCCGCTCTGAGTTCTTCTGCACGGTCGATCGCAGCGGTTTCGTCTGTGTATGCTTCAGCGAGGATTGGGATGCCGCTGTGAACCTGCACGACGATGTGGATATGTGGGGGGGGCTCCGGGGTGGTTTTGTGTTATTTTTGGTGATTTTGATACGAGTGCGCGGGGATGTGTTTGGTGGAGTTGCATGCTGCCAACACATGCTATTATATTGTTGTTCAGTGGGGTTTTGAGGTGTGTAATCCATTTTTGGTAAACAATCACAGACTATTTCTATAAAAATATTTAATTCTGATATGAGGGTATTTCTCAAGTAGATTAAAGATTTCCTGTTCATCCCAAAAATCCACATCAAGGAAATCTTTATCATAATATGCTTCAGAATGTATTTCGGTCACAGTATCTCCACTTAAATAACTATTTGTGATGAATAATAAAAAATTACATTCATGTCTTTTTGCTTTCATTACATATCTTTGGATATCATCAGCTGAAAAAGTTTGTCCGACTCCAGTATATTTGCATTGTATTAATGTTTTGCTATTTATGGTTTTTCCAGTAGGCAGCTGCAACGCGCTATATCCTAATGCGTCTTTTCCTTGATCCGGACCTCTGCCCCCTGGAATTATTTTTGAGAATTTATCTTCGGATTGAAGTATTTCAATGATCAAATTCTGGAATTCCCACTCATCTATTTTCCCCCAATCTATCTGTTTTTCAATGGATTCTTGTCGCCATCGAAGTATGTCACTCAAAAACGCATCCGTTTGCTCATCTCTCAAAATATTTGGAAAAATATTCCAATTAATAAGAAAATGATCTACGTAAGCATCGTCAAGACATTGAAAATTAGTATCCATAGTTCTGATTAAAGGGGAAATATGTAAATAAACGTTTGAATCATGTTTAGATGTATTGGTGATATCTTCTCCGAAAATATATTTAATTGTAGTATCGTCACGTCCACATTCCTGCGAAAGCATCTCTCTTATGGCATCATAGGCACTTTCTGATAGGACGTATCTTTTACCATAATCGTCATTTCTCAAATTTATTATTTCGCCACAATCGCATCCAAACTCTAACGCACCTGAATCAGTATGCCGCGTCTCTCGGCAATTGGGGCAATCAAAAACAACTCGTTGCTCTGCAAAACCAACAGTATCCAGAGCATGTTTTTCTTCTTCATTCAAATATTCTTGAGAAAGCATACCACCTTCAATTTTTTTAATGAAAAGTTTGGTGAATATTCTAAATGAGCTCTCGTTCCTCAATTCTGTTTGAAGTATACTAATTTCGTTCATATTACCATTTTAAAATATCTTTTAATTTATGAAAAAGAATCGATCTATCAGCCGGCACTAATCGACTTTTAAACTGGATTTTACCCATTTCACCGCGCGTTAAACCAACAATAGCTCGGTTAGCACTATTAATTTCCAGTACTCCATGTTCTTTTTTAAATTCTCTATTTTCTATACCCCTATGGAGAACATCGTTCCGAGTATCTCCATCATTATTTGCTCTGGTTAACGCTGTGGTTGCTTCATCACCCTCTCTCTTTTCGTGAGTAACTTGCACCACACTTCTATCGAAGTCTCTGAGGTCTTGATCATCGATACTAATAGGAGTGACTCGACTAATGTTGAACTTTCTCTTGATATAGTCTAACGTTTCATCGACAAAATCAGCCCCCGTATTGTTTGGGATAACTTCAATTATCTGATCATCAAAATGGATTCTACAATTGACAATCCCGGTTTCTGTGTAATTGGTGAAACTTTGGGAAATCGAATCGAAATAATGTTTTTCTTTTCCGGTGAAAATAAAAGTTAGAAAAACATGATCACCATCTTCCTTACAGCACAACCATAATTTTGGTTTGTCTTCAAGTTCTTGGTCCCAGATCGGTTGGCCAAAGTCGCTAAATAACTCGGGGTTACCAACCCAATTGGCATCTTCGGCTTTTTTAAATTTGAATACAATAGTGCCTCGTGTCGCGGTGTACAGATAATAAAAATAATAATAAACTTCAGCTAATTTCATTTTTTCACATAACTCTTCGACTGAGTTTTTAGATGGTTCTATTCCATACACTTGCTCTAAATATTCTATAAACTTTTTTCCACCCCTAACATTATGGCACATCTGTTCCAGATATAACTTTTTAGCTCCAAAAATCAATTCGCTTTCATTTTTGGAAAATATTCGTTTTATGACCCCTTTTGGAATGTATTTTTCTATTTCAGTCATTTGTTTTGCCCTCCTAATACTATTCCTTTGATGACCATTCAGCATACTTTTTATAACATGTCATCCATCCCGATCTTCACAATCCGCCGCCCGACCCGTTTATCGAAGTGTACGCACAATTTGATAACCCTCATTAAGTACAATATCATCTCCCTTCAATATAAATCTACCCACTCATCGAAAGGGTTCACGCCATAGGTTACCCGGAATCACAACATGACTGGATGCCCAGTTCACGAAAGCTTATACACTGTTATACTGCGCCTTCATGCCTGATAATCCTTCTCCACAAGCACCGCCCACCTGCGCCCCAAGCGCGGCACTCGCCTCCTCATCGGTCGCATCGGCACAGTCGCACCGCGTCCCATATCCGCCTTCCATGCCAATAGCTGTCGTCCCCCTTTCCGCCCAACCGGCACATTAAACACACGCTCGAACCCTCACATTCAGAATAGCATCCACAATATCCGATCCCCCTCTTCTGAAGCTTCGTCACCAGTTCACACGCCCACCCGGCGAGTTAATGATCCGATAACACTCACCGATCCTAAAAAACTCTCCGCCGGATTCTCACACCATTCCGGCATGATCACCGTGAATGACCTGAAAAGCTCCCCCGCATGATCTATGATAGCGGCGGCAACAATCTCTGCTTTGATCGCAGGTGATAACCCGGCAAGGCGAACGAGAACGATACCGGGCGCCACTTTGCCCTGACGAAACACCAGTTCTCATGGAATCTTTGTCCGCCGTCAAGAGTATCGCTTCTTCCTGATTTGCCAGATTCGAGCACAATCGTGATCTGAAATCCCAGGTTCCATCTCAGCAACATACAGCACAATATATCCACCGTGCCTGAGGCGATCCACGATCTGTCGATCCACGCACTCAATCACGCGGGAATTTCACCGATTTAGCCTCGCGATGGGGTAGACCACATCCGCCCGAAGCAAAATGCAAACCATCCCCTAAAGTATAGCGCGAATTTTGCCTGATCGTTTCGGGCGCATCAAAAATCTCCCGAAGGGAAATCCGGGTGGAGTGCCAAAGACACAGAGCCAGATACGCCCTATTATACACCAGCCACTTGTGGGCTTGCAGGACGAAAGGCGATTTTTTCATCGACGATCGCTCTCAATAGTTCCTTTCCTGCCGGTCGTGGAATCTCTCGCCCCTCCTTCTCAGCAGTTTCCAGCCAGAGCTCCATTGCAGTCATAGCCTCCTTTAACGCCGCTCCCTCATCCTCTCCGAATGCTGAGCAACCTGCCAGCTCCGGAACCAATGCAATATAGCCTTCATCATCATCGCTATAGAATATCTCGATTGCGTACTTATACATCTTCTTTCTCCAGTAATTTATATCTATCAACAACTTTCAAGAATTGTTTAACCTGATACGGCTTTGCCTTCCCTTTAACATTCTGAAAATTTAACATTTCTCGCACACCCTCTTTGATATATATCCTATGACTTCCTTTGCCACCCTTATGTCTAAAACCAAACACCTCTGCTGCTCTACAAATCACCGCAAACCTGACATTTTTGGGATTTTTCTTAAGTCCTTCGTATATTTCCTTCTTATTCATCTACACGCTTATACCTCATTACGACTTAAACCATTAGCCTTTCGCCCTATGGCGTATAACGGTTTGCATGTTTGCGAAGTGCCAAAGGTATTTGGGCGGAGCGGAGCCGCAAACATGCTGTTAGCCGAAGCGGGGCTACAGATCCAACTTCAAACAATACTATCCGTTCTTCTCTGTCCGATTGAAAAAAACATCCTTACTTAGATGAATTGGGTTATTTCGACTCTTATCTTTCCACCCCCCGCAGCCCAAACCGCCCCCTGATCACATACTCCCCGCACACACTTATCCCACACCGCCCCCTCCTCCACATCCGGGGCTGCCCCCGCAGCAATGCCGATCTCTCAGATGCTTCACAGCCCCAGTCCCGATAAGACCTAAGTCCGCGGCACCTGCGCCTCTTTCCGCCCAACTGGCATGTTAAGCGCACGCTCGAACCCCCACATTCAGAATAGCGTCAACAATATCCGCCCCCCTCTTCTGAAGCTTCAGCACCAGTTCACATGCCCACCTGTCCCCGCCTAAAACCCGAGACACCCGCCTCGCGTGTTCCATCCCCCATCAAACACCTCTTCACCCATCCTGAGCGGTATATTCTTCTTTCTGAGAGTTCCCATTATCATACGCACCGTTACACCGGTTATCTCTGATATCTCCTTCAAACTCCCCTTTTCATTCACATAGAGTTCGATCGCCTTCTCTATTCGGTACTGTTCCATCCGTTCCTCCAAGAATTTTCTTGCCATTGTACTCCTTGGTATGTGTTCTGCCTTTGCTATTCAGAGAGTAGCCATATCGACATCTACGCCCGATCAACTACACCCTACTCCAAACGCCCCTACAAATCGTGCAAACACGCTTCTTTATTAGGAACGCGCCAGATGCCTGGGGGTGTTGCAAAGATTGTTGCCCCGATGTTCGTGGTTGTCCGGTATGCACCGATCTTTCCGCTCCACAAACCGGAATACCTACGAATCATCTATCAGCCGGACCTGGATTGGCTCTTCCCCATATCCACCTCAAAGACAGCATCCACCAAAAACATAAATCCAATGCCGTCCCAACCAAGTAACATGGCAGTATGCGAGAGATGCGGCGGCAAGGGGTTCGTTCTCATCGAAGAAACTGAGTGTACCGCGTGCAAAGGCACCGGAAAAGCAAAATCAGTAAATTTAAGTGGATTATCTGAGAAGCAGATGAAGCTTGCGCTCAATGGCTTGTGTCCAGCTTGCAACGGGACCGGGGCGACTCAGGTAACCGAAAAATGCAGCGAATGTGGTGGCTGCGGAGAGATCAATGAGTGCAGGGTCTGCGGTTCGCGTTTTGGTGGGTCTGGTGACCTGTGCAAGAGCTGCGCAGAGAACCCGTCCGTAGGCATCCTGAGCAATCTCTGCGAAGTGGCTGATCTGCAGATTGGCGGGGTCTATGAAGGATTGGTCAACGGAGTTGTGGATTTTGGGGTCTTTGTTGACCTTAATAAGAAGATGCGCGGACTTGTTCATTCAAGTAACATAAGTTCAGAGGTCCACGTCGGAGATACCATCCATGTACGCGTGAAAAACATAAAATCCAATGGAAATATAGAGTTAGTTCCCGAAAAGCTGAAAAAATACCAGATAGTCAAAATAGAGAAAGACTTCCCGGTACACATGAGTTCAGATCTCTCAAAATGTATCGGCAAGACCGTGTCCATCAAGGGGCGCGTTATCCAGATAAAACAGACGTCAGGACCGACGATATTCACCGTGCTCGATGGAACTGGCGCAACCATCTGCGCTGCATTCGATCGTGCCGGCGAACGAGCGCACCCTGAAATTGAAGCTGACGCCATCGCGAAGGTGGTCGGGGCTGTATCGCTCAGGAACCGGGAGATTCAGATCGAAGTTGCGGATATGAGACAGATGCTTGGCAGCGAGGCGGCAGAGGTCCACGACCAAATCGATGCTGCGCTCGATGCTGCATCCGAGCCACAGGACATCGAGTTCATGGTAGAAAGCGAGGTGCTGAATGCTCTTAAAGGCAATATGCGCACGGTCGCAAAGAGGATCCGCAGGGCAGTCTTCGCGTCACAGCCGATCCTTCTCAGGCACCATGCCGATGCGGACGGGATGACTGCTGCGGTTGCAATCGAGAAAGCGATCCTCCCGCTGATTCGAGAGGTCGGCGGCGCGGATGCCGAGTACCATTACTACCGGAGATCCCCTTCGAAGGCTCCCTTTTACGAAATGGTGGATATCACAAGAGATCTCTGCTTTGCTCTTGAGGACGTGGAGCGGCACGGTCAGAACCTACCCCTGATAGTCATCGTAGACAACGGCTCGACGGAAGAGGACGTGCCGGCATTCAAGCACGCAGCGGTCTACGGGATCGATATCGTTGTCGCAGACCACCATCACCCTGACGAGATCGTGGATCAGTACCTCTGTGGGCATGTAAACCCGTATCATGTGGGCGGCGACTTCGGGATCACGGCAGGGATGCTCTGCTTTGAGCTTGCAAGGATGATCAATCCGGATGTGACCGATGAGATAAAGCATCTTCCTGCGGTGGCTGCTCTCGGCGACCGCTCAGAGGCGGAAGAAGCTACAAAATACATCGATCTCGTGTCTGATCAATATTCAAGGGAAGATCTCTCAGATATTGCGCTTGCACTCGATTATGAGGCGTTCTGGCTCAGGTTCCAGAGTGGCAGGGGGCTTGTTAACGATATTTTGGGTCTCGGAAAGATCGACCATCATCGGGCGCTCGTGAAGTTGCTCTGTGAGCAGGCAAGGGGTGCAATCGCCGACCAACTGCAGGCTGCCATGCCGCATCTACGCACGCAGAAGCTGAAAAACGGCGTATCGCTGAATGTGATCGATCTCGAGCACTTTGCGCACAAGTTCACGTTCCCGCCGCCGGGGAAGACGTCTGGCGAGATCCATGATATCATCTGCCAGAAAACTAGCGATCCGGTGGTGACCCTCGGGTACGGTCCTGATTTCGTTGTGATCAGGTCACGCGGGGCTGGCATGAATATCCCACGGATGGTAAGAGAACTGCACGACGAACTCGAAGGTGCTGGCGTCAACGGCGGCGGGCACCTCGTTGTGGGAAGCATCAAGTTTGTGGAAGGGACGCGAACCGATGTCCTGCAGCGGCTTGCCGAGATGATAGGGGCGCTTGAGCCTGATAAGTGAGGTGTGTGTTTAGCCGAGGTGGTAGTACATCAAGATATTGATGATATGTTTGCATTTTATGTCACTCTGCCCCTCTTGATCTCCTTACAAGCATAGGATGGCAGATAATTGGGATCGGGGTCAAGATAAGCGTAACGATATCAAGCCCGAACGCACCGGAGTCCATCAGTCGGTATATGATGAATCTCCCATCTTTTTTTGAACTCAAACATGTAGGGAAACGCATCAGCCCCAACTCGCTTCTTTTGCTTGAGTACTCTTCAAGTTTCGTTAAGTGGGCGATATGCCGCCCACGGTAACAGAGTGCAAACTCTCCCAGGAGAACATTCCGATTCGCAGCGCTTCCATTCGTATCACCTCTAAAAACTGCAAGTTGCCGACAACTTTAACAATGATAAATCTTTTAGTTATATAGACTCAATAGTTTATATGAAATAATGTTATAAATATTTATAGATTTCACAACTATTCGCCTATGCACCCACCAGCCACCGAAAGGTTTAAGTTCATTATGAATATGTATTCATTGATGCCAAGACCAAGACGTCACCGGCACATACGGTCCTCATTCGATTACGATTACTGGAGACCATGCGTAACCTGTCTGGAGGACCGCGGCGAAGTGGTCCTGAAGATGGAAGAGATGGAGAGCATACGGCTGAAGGATCATCTAGGAATGGACCAGCGTGAGGCGGCAGAGCTTATGAAAGTCTCGCAGCCGACATTCCACAGGATCCTGGCTGAAGCAAGAAAAAAGATCGGGTGCGCTCTTGTTTGTGGCAAAGCGATACGAATCCACGGCGGGACGTACGAGATGGCGATGCCCCCGGGGCGCAAGTTCCAGTGCTACGACTGCCAGCATATATGGGAGGTTTTACATGGCACGGGAAGACCCCAGAACTGCCCCGACTGCGGAAGCGTGAAGATACGCCGGGCAGAGGATGATCGCGGGTATGGCAGGTCTGGAAGTGGATCGCATGGTAGGCAGGGTATGCATGGCATGCAGTAACAGTAACAATAGCAAGTAAAAACGGTGAAATCATGAAGAAAGAAGAAGAGAGTATGGCTCAGGAAAAACGCTTAACAGAGCGCATGGGAAGAGTGAAGCATAAAATAATGGTTATGAGCGGAAAGGGTGGCGTTGGGAAGACCACCGTAGCAGTCAACCTCGCACTCACACTCGCGGCAAAGGGATATGAGGTCGGGATCATGGATGCCGACATTCACGGTCCGAATGTCCCGAAGATGCTCGGAATCGAGGACGAACATCCTCAGGTGTCTGAAGAAGCTATATCTCCGGTCTTCGTGCCGCCGAGGGTGAAGGTTATGTCCCTTGCATTCATGCTTGCAAACAAGGACACGCCGGTCGTATGGCGGGGACCGCTCAAGATGGGCGCGATCAAGCAGTTCTTATCCGACGTCACCTGGGGCGATCTGGACTGCCTGATAATCGACCTCCCGCCCGGAACCGGCGATGAACCATTGAGTGTTGCCCAGTTGATCCCGGAGATCGACGGCGCGATTGTTGTCACCACACCACAGGACGTTGCCCTGCTGGATTCGAGAAAGTCGGTGACCTTCGCAAAAGAGCTTGGTATGCCGGTTATCGGGATCATAGAGAACATGAGCGGGTTCAAATGCCCGAAATGCGGTGAAGCGATCGATTTATTCAAGATTGGTGGCGGGGAACATGCTGCCGCGGACATGGATGTACCATTCCTTGGCAGGATTCCGATTGAGGTTAACATCGTCGAGTCTGGCGACCGCGGCATCCCATTCGTGCTTGCGCACGAGTCAGAAGCTGCCAATGCCTTTGAGGCGATTGTTGAGAATATAGAACACGTTGTAAAAGGAGAGTGATAAAAATGAAGATATGCGTAACATCAACGGGACCATCCATGGATGCGCCCGTAGACCCGAGATTCGGCAGATGCCAGTATTTCATGATCGTGGACTCGGAGACGATGGAGTATGAGGCGATGCAAAACCCGAGCATAGGTGCTTCGGGCGGCGCAGGAATACAGGCGGCACAGACTGTCGCAGGCAAGGGCGTCAGCGTCGTTGTCACCGGAAACCTGGGACCAAATGCAACCCAGACACTCGGTGCCGCTGGAATTACGATGGTGACCGGTGCAGGTGGCACCGTCCGCGATGCAGTCGAGCAGTACAAGAGCGGAGGGCTTTCGCAGACGAGCACCCCAACCGTTCCCGAGTATTCCGGACTCGACAGCGCTGGTGCTGGCGCAGGTGCCGGAATGGGCGGTGGCAGAGGTATGGGCGGCGGAGGCGGACGTGGCGGTGGCAGAGGCGGCGGTCGCGGCATGGGTATGGGTATGGGTGCCGGAGCTCCGGCAACACCCGCGCCCCCGCCGGCGACATCCCAGCCTGCACAGACAAAGGATGAGGCGATACAAGCCCTGGAAAGTCAGATGGAAGAAATCAAGGCAAAACTGGAAGAAATGAAGAAATAGGAGGCGAACAAAATGAGAGGCGGACACAGGAATATGTACTATGCGACAGGCATGCCCGGATGGATGCGGCTTGGATACTCTCCGGGCTGGGTTGGACGCACGTCCAGCGGACTGCCACCAACTGCTCAGTATATGAGAACCGGGATGTGGCAAACGCCGCAGCCACCGGCTACAGTGGTAGGAATGCAGGCGAGCATGCCAGCACCAGCAGCAGCCCCTGGGCAGCCGGAGGTCTCTATATTAGAGTCCCAGGCAGCGATGCTCGAAGGGCAACTGGAACAGATCAAGAAGAGAATCGAAGAGCTGAAGAGATGAAGTACAGAATCGATGAGTCGCTCTGCGTAGGATGCGGTTTGTGCGTGAACGTATGTCCGGTGAGAGCGATAACCATGGCGGAGACGGCAAAGATCAATACTGAAAGCTGCACCGGCTGTGGAACCTGCGCAGGCGTTTGCAAGAAAGGGGCGATCATCGAGGTTGCGGATGAAACAGCGCAGGAGACTGCGTCTTTGCCCGCGGTAGTTGCGTCTGGAGTTGCAACTGCCATCGGCGCTGTCGGAAACGCAGTCAAGCGATACGCAAGTAGCAGCACCCCTGCCGGCTCCCGTCAGGGTAGTGGTATGGGGCGCGGAGGCGGTCGTGGCGGCGGACGTGGCAGTGGTAGCGGTGGTGGACGCGGAGGCGGTCGCGGTATGAATAAACAGAACAAAAGGAGGTGAAATAATGCAGATAGGTCGAGGAAGAGGAGGTGGCATGGGCAGAGGCGGAGGGCGACAACATCTTGGTCCAGCTCAGTCGTGCAGATGCCCGAACTGTGGATACACACAGCCACACCAGCCGGGTGTGCCGTGCCTTAATCAGGCATGTCCGAAATGCGGAGCAGCAATGGTAGGGGCATAACCTACCATTCTGCTATTTTATGGCATCTGATTCCCATAGTCAGTGGTTCAAATGCGGGAATTTCCTGGAATATTTGGTTATGGATGTGATGCGCACTCTGAAGTGTGATACTGGAGTGATGTTGTGTTAGGCGAAGGGAATGTCTTGTTGCCAATATTAACAAGAACGCTCCCTCATCCCGGCAGTTCAACCGGTTTCAACAGATTATCTTCCATGTGTTTGAGTTCATCAATGCCCGAAATCACGATCTCCGGATCTGGCTCGAGTTTACTTTCATGGACCTTACCATCATAATCCAGGTTACATAGAATATATTTAATACAATTGAGTCTCGCTTTTTTCTTGTTATCGGATCGGATGATCGTCCATGGGGCGATGGTTCGGTTTGTTTCACTAAGCATCTGGAACTTTTTTATTGTATACTGGTCCCACTTTTCCTGTGCCATCTCATCAACAGGGGAGACTTTGTATTGCTTCAACGGATCTGTCTTTCTTGCATCAAATCGTCTTGTCTGTTCATCTTTAGAGACTGAGAAATAAAACTTGAATAAAAAAATCCCATCTTTTACAAGCAACTGTTCGAAGAGCGGAACATCCTTTAAGAAGCGTTTATTCTGCTCATCGGTGCAGAATTCCATGACTGGTTCAACCATTGCCCGGTTGTACCAGCTACGGTCAAACAATACTATCTCGCCTGCTGATGGGAGATGCTGGGCGTATCGTTGAAAATACCATTGGTTTTGTTCCCTGTCGCTGGGCTTTTCGAGTGCTACAACCCGCACACCCCGTGGATTCATATATTCGGTAAATCTCTTTATCGTACCCCCTTTCCCGGCAGCATCCCGTCCTTCGAACAATACCAGGATGCGTAGATCGCAATTCTTGACATGGTTTTGCACCTTTATGAGTTCGGTCTGCAGATTGCGCAGTTCCTCTTCATATTCAAGGGTACTCTTTTTCACCCATACGCTAACACGGTTATTCTTTTGCACCTTGTCCACATTCTTGATGGCGGTATATTCAGCCAATTTCACTTTTTTTCCAGATTCTTTATTGTCGTTATTTGTTGTCATCTTTTACTCCCTTGAGCATGTAACCATGCGATCAACACTCGTACGTACCATATTTTCTCCGGTTCTTCTTCATTATCTCCGCTTCTTTATCTCCCGGGATCACGATCTCCGGATCCAGGTTGAAATCCAACTTCCGCCTTCTGCCCACATATCTAACTGTGCTGAGGATTGTTTTAAACGTTTCCAGTCGAGCCAGATGTTTATCATCTGACCTAATGATATACCATGGCAGCGTTTTAGTATGTGTCTTTTGCAATAATCTGAATTTTTTCTCAGTGAATTCATCCCATAATTCCTGTGCCTGCAAGTCCACTTCACTGAGTTTCCACTGTCTTAACGGGTCGTTTTTCCTCCTTTCAAATCGCCTTGCCTGTTCTTCCTTAGAAACTGAAAAATACAATTTAAGAAGCGTTGTATTTCCATCAGCGACGAAATTTTCTTCATAGCTGATCACTTTACCCATAAATTGTTGATATTGACGCTTGGTACAAAACCCCATCACAGGTTCAACCATTGCCCGATTATACCAGCTTCTGTCGAACAGTACGATCTCCCCTGCATGAGGGAAATGTTCGATATAGCGCTTCATGTGGAGTTCAGTTGCCTGATCTGCATTTGGTTTGCCGAGAACGACCACACGATACCGTTTCTCGTTCATATACCGGGTAACCCGCCGGATAGTGCCTCCTTTCCCGGATGCGTCTCTGCCATCGAAAAGAATGATTAGTTTTTTTCCGGTTTTTTCTATATGACGTTGTAATTTTATAAGCTCTGCCTGATACGGTTTCAATTCCTCTGCTTCATAATATTTCAACAGTGCGGACTCTATTATTTTGTTTTTCTCTTTCTTTCTGAGGTTCTGCAGTATATTCTGAATTTGGGCACTTCGATCTTGTTTTACAATACTGGTTAGTTCTACTCGTGGCTCAGCCTTCTTCACCACGTCCCTAATCCTGGCACGTGGTCCCTTTGGCTTCATTTCAATCGCGGTCATAACATCTTCTCAAATATTGGACTTATTAAGTTTTCGGGACTCGTATCAATCCCGGGGTACTGAGAATCTGACCGAAAAATCCAGTAATACTAATATCATAGATACTATATTATATATAAAATGAAGATCTGAGTGCGCCAAGCAAAATTCATACGATCACGG
>JAYEGZ010000082.1:0-3601 GCA_034659315.1 Methanobacteriota archaeon | reverse complement strand
AGGGCAGTTTTTACTCGATTTTTTGTGAAAAAATCGTTTATCTCACGGTAGTCAGCTTCACATCCTTATAACCGTGCGAAACGTCGGGTTCAATGACATATACGCCGGTTGTCGGCTTCTTGCCATAGAGTATCATAGTGTTATTATATTTATCGAGCTTTAAATGCATGTCAGAAACGTCCGCGAGCGTTTTTTTGATTTCGGGGGAGGTACCGTCACCACACATTACAAGTGTCAACAAGCGGTTCGCTGCGCTATATTTTTTCTCTGAAATGATCGTTTTCTTGAGGAGTTGTGGGTCAAGCATCGTTTCAAGAATTCTGTAATCGACGATCTTCACCACTTTTCCGCCACACGCCTCCTGTAGCTTTTGTACTTCTTTGTCCAGTGTGCCAGCGTTACTTGAAAAATAATCCCTACTATAACTAACGACAAAATCCTCTGTTGTTGGCTCTTCGGGATTTTCTTCGGTTATGACCCTGAATGACTTCAGTTTATCACTCAAACCATACTCAAAGACATAGTTCTTAATCTCGCTCGGTCCTGCACTGCTGACCGAGAGTATAACTGCACCTCCACCCTGACTCACCATGTTTGCAGCGGTCAGCATCGGCAGCACATAAAAGAAGTTATCGACATTCGCGCCGGTTTCAAGCAAGATATAGCTTCCGATCGGATACCCGCCAAACACCCCATCCAGATCGTGGTTCCCTGTCGAGTAATGCGTCTTGGTGTTCAGAGTAGGATCGAATGGCTGGTAATCCAGAGGGTGTGCAACCTTGAATGCATCAAAACTATGGAATCGACCGTTATCCAGGGTGTATAGATAATTTGGATGGCGTATAGCAACACCCCTCAGTTTATCTAGCGTTAGAATCCTGAGACGCCTACCTTCAACGTCATTTTGGTACATTGAGATCACACCGTCTGCGATATAACCAAGTTCTATATTACACTCCTTTTCAAGCACGATAATGACTTTGGTATGCGCTGGTTCGACCAGACATCGGGTGATGATGCCTATAAGGAACGATTCGCTCACCTTGTACTTGTCGCACAACCCTTCGAGACTGTCCATCACAAGCATTGACGTCTCAGGCAGATGTGCGTCGATCCGATCACAGACTGTATCAAGATCACTGAAATCTGTTTTATCGGGATCGTCGAGCATTCCGTAGATCTCAAAAACATCTTTTTCAACGCGAAGTACCTTGTTGTCTATTTTTTTAAAGAACCGATCCCAGAACACGCTTTTTGATTCAATGATCTCGATCTCCTTCTGTTTCTGGCGTAGCCGTGGGAAGTATCGATATATCGCTTCGGTGGTCACCCGTGTAGATAGGTAGATCGGGTTGAGCTCAGGCAACGTGTCCATCAATTCAAATGCAAGAGTCGTCTTACCAGTACCCGGCGTACCCTGTATAATAAGTGAACTGCCCCCCTCATGAGACAGAAATCCCCGTATCTCCTCCGGAATCATGTATGTAATGTATATACTCTTATTCTTAATAACTTTTTGGATTTTTGGGATCAAAAGTTTCATCATGGAAAAAGACATTCAATCGCCAATGAAACCCAGGTCGCTATCCTTAATAATTCCGTCATCGCTTACAATCAATGCAAAAGACCTTCGCAGCAAGACCTTGAAGATCGGACAGATCGCAAGAGCTGCATCCGTGTTCTGTGTGGACCGAATCGTTATATTCAGAGATCCTGGTCTTGATGAGGCGGATTTTATTGAAAAGATCCTTCGGTATGCAGACACGCCGCAATACTTGCGAAAACGCCTCTTTCCGCTGACAGACGACCTACGATATGCCGGAGCGATCCCGCCACTCAGAACACCGCACCACCCGGTGGATGCAACAAATGGCGCAAGTGAGGTAAGTGATGCAGGTAAGGCGCGTAAGGCAAGTGAATCCAGTGGCGCAAGTATAGAAGGCGTGGAAGCGGTGAAAGATGGGGTCGGGGGTGCAGAGACCAGAACCCGGATCGGGGAGATCCGGGCAGGGGTCGTCGTCCGGGCACACGAGACCGGATCCTGGGTTGACATAGGGCTGGAACACACAGCATTTCTGGACACTTCGCTGCGCAGAAACGCGCGTGTAGACGTGAGGATCACGTCAGAGATACCACTCAAGGCAGTTCCGGTCAGTAGGGACGAGATTACTGGATACTGGGGCTATTCTGTGACAAAGATGGATCGCCTGAGCAGTGCACTCACTGGTGCGCCGGCAGATGCACGGACTGACGATGGTGCTGTTGATACTGGTGCGCCGACCGATCCGCCTGAAGGTAAGCTGCTGATTGCAACCAGCAGGTATGGAGAACCTCTTGACATCGATCTGCTCATGAAAGTTGGCGCAGAATGCGGGGCAAAAGACGTATCAATCGCATTCGGAGCGCCACACAAAGGGATTTTTGAATATATGCAGGACGAAGGTGTCCCGATCTCGAGATTTGATTATATGGTCAATTCCGTACCAGGTCAGGGTACTGAGACGATCCGGGTCGAGGAAGCGGTCGTTGCCACGCTTGCAATACTGAATATTGCGTTTTGCTGATGGACGCGCTCAAGATCGGTGTCGATCAGCATAGCTCAAAGCTTTTTTTGAGTTTGAATCCGAGATTCCAGCCGCCGCCTGCATCACTCATACCGGAGCGTATAAGGCGGCTTTAACCGCGACGCCGATCCATTCAGGGTACAGTCCGCCGAGCAGCCCCGTGAAGATGCTAAGAATCGCGGTTTTGAGCAGAAAGATTGAAAAGACCTAAATTGGAAGATTGGAAACATGACGGTTGAAACTATTCTTCTCGTACTTGAATCAGTACTGCTTGTTGCTACCATTATACTACTCCTTTACAGTATAAGGGAAGGGAAAGGTAGAAAAAACCTTTTGTTAGAAGTAGGAAAGGCAACAAAGATACTTACACGACAGGAGTACTTTCTTACAGTCACTGATTCCATGATGGATGCAAGGATTGAAGTTATAGGGTTTATTACGGGTAGACTTCCAACAGGAGATGATGAGAACAGAGTAAGAGATATCATAAATAATATTGAAAAATTAACAAAAAATAATATAAAAGTAAAATACCTCATACCCAAATTCCCTGATAGACTACATATCGGGTATCTTTATTCAAGGGCGGGTGCCGAAGTCCGATACGGTATCGGCGCTATTGCAAGTGACATTCGCTACATAATTGTAGATGATAGATTTGCTGTGATCGGCATTCCTGAAAGCATGGGTGAAAAAGAAGCTACTAAAAAAGGCTATAGAATTCCATCCGAAAGTCTTGCTGCAATCCTTAAAAATCATTTCTACAGATGCTGGGAGGGAAGTATGACGTATGAAAAATATGTTGAAGAGGCAATTAAGCAGACCGGTTTAACCCCAGAGCAGCTTGGAAGGGAACTTCAAATAGATGAGAATGAGATGGGGGGATTTATTGAAGAATATGTATATACTTAACCCGGCTTTGCCACATTACGGACAAATTAACCGCTATTAGTGAAATGACATTAAACGGTTTGTGAAAACAGAAACAACATCAGGTGTCTGATAGGTGATCAATCTGACAGAGGCGGGATGACACC
>JAYEGZ010000081.1:0-3673 GCA_034659315.1 Methanobacteriota archaeon | reverse complement strand
GGGGGTTTGATGAGAACCAGACGGATCGTTGATACAAGAAACTGCATCGACCATGAGCAATGGCGGAAGAGCGGTTTTGAGATCAGGGTTCTGGGGTGCTGACATGATAGCAATTGTCCTTGGAACACGTCCGGAGATCATCAAGATGTCCCCGATAATCAGGTATTGCGAAGAGCACTCGATAGATTATTTTGTGGTGCACACGAACCAGCATTATTCGTACGAGATGGATAAGGTCTTCTTTGAGGAGTTGAATCTTGCAGAGGCAAAATACAATCTGGGGATCGGGTCCGCCTCACAGGGACGGCAGACCGGAATGATGCTTGGCGGGATAGAAGACGTTTTTGAGAAAAATGCTCCGGATATCGTTCTCGTCGAAGGCGATACCAACACGGTTCTTGCAGGAGCACTTGCTGCGTCGAAGATGCATATTCCAGTCGGACATGTTGAGGCGGGGCTGCGTTCGTATGATCGAAGAATGCCAGAAGAGATCAACCGGGTGTTGACCGATCACATCTCCGATTATCTTTTCGCACCGACAGAGATATCAAAGGAGAATCTGGAAAGGGAGGGGGTGCTGAATGGCGTGCATGTTGTTGGAAACACGATCGTTGACGCCACATACCAGAATCTCAAGATAGCGAGCAAGCGTTCAATGGTTTTGGAAGAGTTGGGTCTGGATGGCGACGATTATTTTTTGATCACGCTGCACAGGGCAGAGAATGTGGATGACAAGGAGACGCTTAACAGGATATTAACCGCATTTAATCAGTTATCTGATACGTATGGTGTTCAATTGGTCTTTCCGATCCACCCGAGAACCAGGAAGATGATCGACCGGTTTGGACTGGGATCAATGCTGGATTGTATGATGACTATTGAGCCAGTGGGGTATCTTGATTTCCTGATCCTCGAGAAGAGCGCAAAACTGATACTGACGGATTCAGGCGGCGTTCAGGAAGAGGCGTGTATACTAAGTGTGCCGTGTGTTACGCTGCGGGATAACACCGAGAGACCGGAGACTGTGAATGCCGGGAAGAGTGTTCTGGCAGGGTCGGATCCGGATAGTATTGTGCGGTGTGCCGAGGAGATGCTTGGCAGGAAGCTGTCTGACGAGAATCCTTTTGGGGATGGTATGGCCGGGGCGCACATAATGAAAATACTGAAATATGACTGAAAAAGAAGTATGCCGGGGAGGGTTAATCAACGAACGGTTGATGGCTCTTGATTCATGGGTGGATCGTAATGGTTATGCGGGATATGATCTGTATGATCTTCTGAGTCAGGATGCTTTCCGGGTATTTCAGAAAAATAGGTACACCACGTTTGCATTGAAGATGTTTCTGGATGTGTTCCCTTTCACGTTCAGAAGACTTTTTCGCGTCCAAAAAGCAATCAATCCAAAGGCGATGGTACTCTTTGCAGAAGGAATGCCGCGAATCGGACGAATGCCACGAATTTGTCCTGTTAATTGGCACACACCGCGTATTTCTAAAATTTCCGGTATGTGCGCTTCCCATGCACTCGTAAAAGTGGTGATTCGTGCGATTCGTAAAATTCGTGTCATTCGTGATTTTAACCAGATTTTTATATATCACCTACTGAAATAAACTGTGGTTGGTATATTATTTTTGGGGAGTTCCTAAAGCGATTGATCCCGATCACATCAAAACCGTCTCCCATTGATTGTTCTGTGAGGTGTGAACATACAAACCCCGCGCATCCCGTCACCAGTGCCCCCATTTCATCAACCGATCAGTTCTTTGATTCCACGTTCCAGCGAATATTCAGGAGTATAACCAAGAACATCCCTGATCTTCGTTATATCAGCCAGCGTATGTCCAACATAATTCTTTACAGGGTTTTCGATGTGCTGTGGCTCGATCTCTGTACCGAGTTCGTTATTCAGAAGTCTTACGATATCATTGAAACTGTGCGACATGCCAGTCCCAACGTTGAACACGCCGAATACGTCTTTTTTCATGGCGAGCATACCTGCCTGAACCACGTCCTTGACAAACACAAAATCCCTCGTCTGTTCGCCATCGCCATATATTACTGGAGTTTTGCCGTCCTGCATCTCCCAGAGGAATTGCGACACAATATTTGCATATATCCCTTTTGCGTGCTCATTGGGACCGTAAACCGAGAAGAACCTGAGTCCGATGGAGGGGATTCCATACAGACCGTGATACAGTTCTGCAATACGCTCGATACACAATCTCGCCGCGGTATAGTAATCGGCAACCCTGATCTCCATCTCTTCCGGATTGGGAGTGGGCAGCCCATTGTAAAGCGAGGAAGACGACGCAAACACAACTTTCGTACCCGAATTTCTTGCAAACTCAAATACGCTGATGGCATCGTTGATCGCCAATCCTACGAGCAGTGGATTCTCCTGGTACATAGGGGACGACGAGGGTATGCCGAGATGAAAGATAACATCGATGTCAGAATTCGAAATGCGGTTACTGATATTGCCGCAAGAATCATTGATTATATCGATCTTACGCTCCTGTTTCTTCAGGTTATCCAGGTTTCCTGTATGGAAATTATCCAGCACCGTAACATCATGTTCGCCTACCAGAGCAGATACCAGATTGGACCCGATGAACCCTGCTCCACCCGTCACAAGTAGGTTCATGGGGGGTTCTCATTCGTGTTGATATATAAATGTACTCTTGTGATTGAGGCTCCGACTCGGTTTCGGATGCCTGAGCCGATGTATAGATGTATCGCGTATCAATTCTTGCGACACCCATTAATCATGGCGCCCTATATCACCCCACCATCGCACCTACATGGTGAAATAAATGGTTGGTGGATTTAAGTCTGTTCCTCAAACCACCTAATCGTCTCCCTAAGCCCATCCTCCATCCCGTACCGCGGCACGTACCCAAATCCCGCGTGCGCCCTTGAAATGTCTCCGAGCGAATCCCGCACATCACCCGCCCGCGCCACCTCGTGCACACAATCCACACGATTCCCAATGATCTCCATAATCATCCCCGCGAGATCATTGACACTGATCCGGGTCCCTGTCGCCACATTAAACACACCTGTCGCATCCGTCTCCATCGCAAGCATATTCGCCTGCACCACATCGCGCACAAACGTGAAGTCCCGGGTCTGCTTCCCGTCCCCGTATATGATCGGCGACTTGCCAGCCAGAATCAGGTTCGCGAATTTCGGTATCACAGCCGCATAATCGGACGATGGATCCTGTCTCGGACCGTAAACATTGAAATACCTGAGTGCAACCGTTTTCAAGCCATATATCTCGTTAAAAACCCTGCAGTAATACTCGCCTGCAAGTTTCGCCACAGCATACGGGGATTTTGGATCCGGCTTCATATCCTCCATCTTCGGAAGTTCAGGCGTATCGCCATAAACAGAGGAGGAAGACGCATAAATCACCTTCTTTACATCAGCATCCCTTGCAGCAACGAGCACATTCAATGTTCCGCATATATTCACCTCGTTTGCCAGAACCGGGTCCTCTATGCTCCTCTGAACACTCGGAAGCGCTGCCTGATGAAAGACGTGATCGACACCTCTGAAATTCTCCTTAAGCAGATCCGGATCTGTAATGCTACCCCGCACAAGTTCCACATCAAGATCCTCAACATTTTCTGCCCTTCCGGTGGAGAGATTATCGATTATGACCACTTCG
>JAYEGZ010000080.1:0-14018 GCA_034659315.1 Methanobacteriota archaeon | reverse complement strand
CTAAAATAAAACATGGTTAATAATTAACTTGGAGATACTTGACAACAACCCTTAGTGATAACTATCTATATTCCATTGGGATCTGAGTCAGTCTTCGAATTTTGGATATTGTTTTCCGTTGTTTGGGGTGGGTGCTTGGAATATCTGTCTCCTGCAGACTCGTTTCGGTCATTTTCTGACTCGACCAGAAAAAATTAAAAAGTCTCGGCACTTAGCTAAACATGTACCCATTAACTATCCTGGATCGGTACACTACCCACTTTTCTTTTGAACACCACAAACAGAACTACGAAATATATCAACAGCGCAGTCGCGTACCCGGCTGTGATGGCTGCCACACGTCCGAAATCGAAGTCTCTCGCATTAACTGTAACCACTACAATTATCACAAAGAGTATAAATATATATGAGATGAAACTGATGCCAAGGGCACGCTTCCACTTCGGAATCAATATCCTGCCTCCTCTAATCTTTTTATTCTGTCTTCTATCGGCGGGCGAGTCTGGAAGAGCGTGTTGTAGATCTCGTCTTCCGCAAGCGGGTTTGCGATGAAGAGTGAGGTATGTGACGGATTGACGTCCCAGCTCTCCTGGTCACGCACTTTTGAAAGCATCCCGATAGTAGCATCTGATCCACACAATAGCGCAGCATACTTGTCAGCCTCATATTTCACTGATTCCAGTGATGTGATCTGGATCATGAGTGCCGCTGGCGGTGCAAATAGTGATGTTGCAAAGAATTTGATCAGTTTTGGTGCAGGCTCGTGCTCCTGTCCGAATCCGGTGAACACCGCACCCCAGAGCGCTGCGACCGGAAGCATGGTGAGTATTCCGGCAAGAACAGCAGCGATCTCCCGAAGTCTGTGCCCGCCCCTGAGATATGCAATCTCATATACTATCATACACGCGAGTTCTTCTTCGCTAAGACGTTCGATTGCTCCTGTTGTCAGGACGAGAGAACCATTCTTCCGGTTTCCAACGGAAAAAGAGTTCACAACAGGAGACTCAATAAAATAAAGCCCTGTTGCAGGCATCCCAGCATCTTTCGCAAGCTTAAGCATCTGAATGTACAATGGATCATCGAATGACGCTTTTCTTGCGCGATACCACTGGATAAGGATCCGATGGCTGAATACGAAACAAGTGGCCACTATGAGGAGAACCGATGCACCGAGTCCCGAAGCCAGGCATAATATGGTATTCATCTCATACCAAGCCTCCGATCTGTTGTTCTGCGTATGGGGTAACCTGGTTTCCGCTGACCTCAAACTTCAGCCAACCATCTAAAATCGAAGTTTCGTCATTGATCGTGATCGACTCGGTGTTTTTAAGTACAATCTTCTCATCCGTGATCTCGGAAACTTCGAATTTTCCATATTTGCCCCCGAGATTGATCTTCTTCACGTCATCCGAGCATTGTTCAATATCGTTTAGCAGAATAAAACCGGATTTGTCGTCCTGAAAGATTGTCACGATAGTACATTCAAAGATTGTAGCATAATGCCCTGTTATGGGGAGTTTGTACTCAAAAACGTCCCCTTCTATACAGACGCCGGATTCCACGACCTCCCCTTCTTTTACAAGTTCCAGCCATGCCGTGCCGCCAGTTGCGAATAGATCCTTCATTATCAGGAGATAGCCATCATGGAGGGCGTAACTCTCACCTATCTCCAGCTGCACCTCGTCGCTCTCGTTCATAAGAATTCTTCCGAGGAGGTCTGCGTCGGGATTGAATGATCGATGCATCGCTCCCAGAAAACCAGTCTTGTCACGGATCACAGTCGCAGTGTAGGTTGCATCCCCAGCTTCGATGAACCGGTCATCTGAGAAGCGGACATTCAGTTCCTCATACAACTCCCCGGTATCGAAATCATGAGAGAATGCCGGATGGTTGTTACCGGTCAGGTTCATCCAGCGTCCGGCTTCCGCACGATATGATGACGGCGTTCCTTCGAGCTTATACGTTCCGCTCCCGGTCTTTGTCGTGTAGAGATATGCGTAATGCCTGTTATCGGAAACCTCAAATCTAATGTCGTCGTTCAAGATGCTGCATCTTCCACTGAAGACGATTGACTCAATATTCCGAAACACAATTTTGGACGAATCGATCTTATCGATCTCGAACTCCCCGTACCGTTCGCCGATTCTGACATGCATCGGTATGTCCGAATATAGGTACAGATTATCGATCTTTACGGACTGATCAGGTAGTATGCTATCGACCGTGCATCTGAAGAGGTGTATGTCATCGCCAACACCATCGATGTGGCTTCGGTGTTCAAAGGTCTCATCCTCGCCAAAGACGCCGGAATTGATGGTTTCATGGCTCCGGTTCAGTCTGAGGAACACAGTCTCCTGCACACTGTCCACATCACAGAGTGTGAGTCTGTAGCCACCCCCAAGCTCCCATGTCTCGTTTACATGCATGGTTCTGCTGCGCCCATGGGCGATCGTCGGTAGCAGGAGATCAGGTTTCAAACCCGGGATCCTGTATCGTTTTCCGAGATACCGGATGTGCTTGCCACTGGTGCTCACTCTGTAGGTGGCATTCCCGGATTCAACGACACCATCCTCGCTGAAATAGAGTACGAGCTTCTCGTTGGAGTCTAATTGATCGCAGTTCGAATCGGTGAGTTCCATCGTGCTGCCCGCACTGATCCGTATCGGGATACTACTGAGTTGTACGCTCTCTACATACTCTGCAACCTCAGTCTCACTCTCCACGCCCCCTTCGAATTTCTTGAACTCGACATTGTCCCACCACGCCCGAAAGTCCGTGCCTCCGGTTTCCTCATGCACCCGGAGTGTGAGGGTATTGTTTGATGTGAGTAACACCGGCGTCTCGACGCGCTGCCAACCCTCGTCACCGGCAGCGTCATCCTCCCAGATAAGGATGTCATTTAGCAGCACCTGTTTCGTGTGGCGTCTTTTGGTGTCAGACGTCTGCGAGTCCTTCACATCAAACGCCAGAAGGACAATTCCCCGCTCACCCGCGATCTCCTGCGTGATTGCGCCGAAGTCTCCGGTCAGTGTGCTCGTATTCTCAGGGATGCTGATCTCATACGAACGGTGCCCGAGCGTCGAGGTGGCATGGACATAGTTGCCTGTGAGATTCCCTTTTCCAGTGTACTCCCAGTGCCCGTCGTATTCCATGTCCGAATTGCGGATCGTAGGTGGTGTTATCGAGTAGTCCATCAGGGCGCCGGTATTATTGTAATCGACCGAAGATGAGACCATTCTCACCTCGTACCGGTGCAGCACCCCCCCTCGGTATAGCAGAAACTCAAGCGGGAGATATGCGCTGATCATCTTTGGTGTGAAGGTCAGGTTCAAAACCGCATTTGCGCAACTCGCAACACCGATCTCATCTTCTGCAACCCCGTCCCCTCCGAGCTTCAGATAGAGTGTGTAATCTGTGTATGCAGGATCATAGTTCTCGATAACTGCTGAGACAGTTGTTGGAGTATCGAGAAGAAGCGACGGTTCGTAATACGACACGTTCATTGTTGTGAGTGTCTCAAATCCAACATCGTCCCACCACACCGAGATATCCGGATTGTCCTTCTCCGAGTACACTCTCATGACCAGCCGGTTGGACTTCCGGAGCACCACCGGAAACTCAATCTGCTGCCAGCCCTCGTCTTTAGCCGCACTATCCTCCCAGACGATTACATCATTCAAGAGCACCTGCTTCAGGTACCCTGTGGTATTTGTGACAATCGAATCGCGCACAGCAAACCGGAGCACGGCAAGCCCCGGTTCCGGCGATATGATCTCCTGTTCTATTGACCCATACCACCCCTTCCCTGGTTTTACGGATACAATCCCGTAAGAGTGATCGGACGAGTGTGATACGCCGGAATAGTTGCCGGTGAAGTTCATGTTGCTCATGAATGTCCACGAACTGTTCTTTTCCATGTCGCCATTCGGGACATCCGGAGGAATGATCAGATAATTCAGGAGGGTGCTTGTGTCGTTGTAATCGATCGAGGATCTGACCCATAGATGCACGGACCGATGCCGCGTCCCGTCCTTATACAGGACAAACTCGAGTTTCAGACGGTCGCCTGTTCGATCCGGGATGAATGTTATCTTTTCAAGCCGTTTTTCTTCGTGTTTCAGGGTCATCTTCCGTGTTTCGAGCACGCCCGCCCCAAGTTTTATCTGGAGTGTGTACTCTTTGGGTGCATGTTCATAGTTCTCAACACCAACCACAATCGTTGACGGCTCACCCATATATAGGTCTTTCTGGTAGCCCTCTGCCTTGCCGCCGGGACCGAGAATATATAGGGCTGAGAACTCCTCTTCCTCCCACGTGAGCTTGGCATAGACGAGCATGCTGCTTGCGATGATGATCGACAATATAAGCGATATCATGAGCATCCGTTCGATATCACTCATCTTCTCGTCATCAGCCCGCAGCGACTCGATGAACCCCCGATAATCGATAAAATATCTCTTATCTTCCGGAGTTAGCGTCCTTGTGATGGTGGTTAGTAGCAGAAGGAATAATGTTATTGCAGAGAGCGTGAGCACAAGCGGCGTCGGCCTGAAGAGATACGGGGTCACGCTGATCGCAAAGCCATCAAAGACTGTGATCGCAATACTCAGACCGATACTGAGCGTGAACCGCTCAATTCCGCTGAGCTCACCTATTCTCGGAAACATCGCCGCGATAAGCGCGTATCCCGGAAGGAATAGCAATATTATCAGTGAAAATGGAATCCTGAGTGATGTCGCGTTGAATGGCTCGACAAGAATGAATAGAATACATAGACTCACAAGTATGACAACCGCGATCAGATCGATGTAGTGTTTTATTCTCCCTTCTGCCATTGGATATAACATATATGATGTAATCTTATATCAGTACGGTACATAGAGCGCGATAGCACACGTCGTGGCGGTGAGTGCATACATGATCAGGACAACTTCTCTCTCGGTCATTGGATTATAGTATGGTGGAAGCCATTTCAGTGTCAGCCGGTTCGGAACCTTGATCGTGCCATCCTTTTGCAGCCTCCCGAACTTGAATGAGTCGTATTCTCCGGGCGGCGTGCCTTGCCTGTGGCAGATTTTTCGCCGCACCCTCCAGTAGAAGTACATGAGAAAGTTGATCGTGTGCGGGAGGAGCATGATGACTCCGGATATGAGAAATCCTTGAAAAACGATGAATGTACCCATCACGGCGCCGATCAGCATCGCACCAATATTTCCCTCGAAGATCAACGCGGGGTACCTGTTGCGCGTCCAGAACGCGAGATTCGCTCCGAAGAAGGCTGCAAAGATGGTGAGATGCTCGATTCTCCCGACCATGAATGATTTTAGCAAAAGGAAGAAGAAGACTATCGAGGAAAGCCCTGACTGGAGTCCGTTGAAACCGGAGTGCATGTTCACCATGTTTGCAACGACCATCACGTATACCGGAGCAATGATATAATAAAAGCATAGTATCGTGGTAGGCGTCGTATTGAAGAAGTGGCTGACCGTTTCCATGACATGGGGCTGGAGGATCAGTGCGATCGGATATGATAGGAAATACGGGAAGAATATCTTGAGCCACCGATTCCTGATCCGGAGATGGTCATCCAGTATCCCGAAGATCGCGTACATCACTGCGATGTAAACGATGATGAAATTGATCGTTGAGTTGCAGAAGATCACCGATGCACTCAGCATGACCAGAACGACAAGCCCGATGAGTAAGCCGCCGTTCGTCGGGACGCACACCTCGCCAGTCTTGTAGTAATCCTTCACAACCATGCCGCTCGATTTGAGTATCCTGATCGCTTCCGGGAGTGCTACTATCGTTAGCACGAATGAAATAAGAGCGAAGATCACGATATTCTGCGCATCAGGAGATATGTTCATGGTCTGCCAACTGCCTGATATAGATATCCTATTGAACGAAGTTCTTCCGGATCAAGGATGTTCCTTCCGTCCACAACCACCTTATGCCGCATCAATCTGCCGATCCGGTCCCAACTGATCTCTTTGAACCCGGCATGATCCGATGCGATCAGGATTGCGTCGATAGAGTCAATGGAATTAAGATCTGAGGGGATCGCTCCAAACTGTTCAACCGCACCCCCAAGCACCGGGTCATAAGCAAAGACCTCTGCACCCCGCCTCTTCAGTTCATTGATCACGTCGATTGCCGGACTAAATCGGGTCTCGTTCACATCACCGCGGTATGTAACGCCCATGAGAAGCACACGTGCACCAGATATCCTGACACCAAGCTTTGCAAGCGCGCTTTTGAGCAGATCCACAGTGTACGCGGGCATTTCATCGTTGATCCGGCGTGCGAGCCTCAGCATATCGGTACTCGCCTCTACGGTATTTATGATAAAGTACGGGTACACTGGAATACAGTGCCCGCCAACGCCGCATCCGGGCGCATGGATATGTGAATACGGCTGCGTATTTGCCGCATCAAAGACCTCTATTGCATCGATTCCGAGTTCATCACAGACCATTGCGAGTTCGTTTGCAAGAGCGATGTTCACATCCCGGTACAAGCCCTCAAAGACCTTGACGGACTCTGCCGCAGTCGCATCGCTCACGGGAATTACGCCTTTTTTGTTAATCGTCAGGTACAGTGCTCTCGCGGTCTCTGTGCTCGTACTATCAACGCCACCAACAATCTTTGGGTACGCGCCGGTGATATCGATGATCGCCCTGCCTGACGCGGTGCGCTCAGGGCAGTGCGCAACCCCGAAATCGCCGATTTTGTGTCCCGACCCTTCCAGTATCGGAAGAATCGTGTCCCTTGTTGTACGGGGCGGAACCGTGCTCTCCTGGATCACAAAGTCCCCTGGATCAAGCCCTTTTGCGATATCTGCACAGACTGACTGAACAATCGACATATCAGGGTTGTTATTCCTATCAAGGAGTGTTGGAACGAGTACGACCATCACATCAGCCTCTTCTGCCGCATGTACGAGGTTAGATGTTGCGGAAAGCCTTCCTTCACTGACATTCCTCTCCACGAGTTCAGGAAGCCCGGGCTCGCCTGTTACGTGGCATATTCCCCGATTAATGCCACGCACGACGCCTTCATCGATGTCAGTGCCGATCACACGCGCGCCAGCGTCCGCAAAGACCGCTGCGAGCGGTAACCCCATCTTTCCAAGCCCGTATACCGCAATCGTTACACTGCCCGATGCAACTGCTTGCCTGATACTCTTTTCCGGCTGTCCATATATCTTCATGATTCCACCTGAATATATCCTAAATGAGGTATTCTATTAATCGTTCTATGCACGAACCCCTTTCCGGAATTGTTCTTCCGTACTTATATATGAGGCGAGCAGTGTTTAATAGTTTTCGATTAGAAATCCCACTCGCCCAAGTAGACCACATACACAAGCAGCAGAAGGTTTGCCGGTCGCAGGTGCCGCCACGCATGGATTCGGAAGTACCGCGGTCAGTATGTCAGGGCGCCACTGAAAACGCGAGAATCCGGAGAAGAGCGTCACAATCACGAATGCTCCGAGCGTGTGCGCCGTCGAGATGCCAGAGTTTTCCGAGGAGTTTGTGGTGTGTGGTTGCGCCGGATCATAAAGTAGAGCGGGATTATCAAAGGGAGCGCGATTCCTACAAGTACGGTGGATGCAATTGTGTTCGGGCGTTCGTTCCGTGAGTCTATTTTCTGTGGTCACCCGTTAGTCAGAAAAAAGAATAGGGGTGTAATTGGGTTTTATTTCCCGGTTCACTTATTCTGTTTTCTGCGGTAGAACACAAAGAGCCCGAGAAGCGCAACTACTGGAATGGCTAATGTGGTGAATTCCGGAATTTCGCCCGGACCCGAACTGCGGGTGGATGATATCTCATCAGTGACTGAAATCCTACTGGTGGTTCCACCAGTAAATAACACGGCGATCCGGTTAACGGCTTTAGTCAACGTCGTGTGACTATCAGTGGTTTTACTATCAAGGGGTGGCGTCTCGCCAGTGGCTGAAGTCTCACTGATTTGACCACCGGTAAAGAATGCAACGAGCCGGTTAACGAATTTAGTCAACATAGTGCGATCATCAGTGGTTTGACTCCACGGACAGTTCCACATCTCTTCAATTGGGACTCCATAGCCCCAATCACCACTCTGCGAATCGCCGATATCCCGCCCATAGATTTCATAGGTACTACCGTCTGATATTCGCATGACATAGTGCCCTTTGAGTATCATCGACTTATGAAGCACTATCTGATACGCGCCTGATGAATCAGTCGTGTGTTCACCAATCTTCCACCAACCCTGCGGAGACCACTTTTCCTTAAATAGCTCTACTTTGCATCCTGATTTCACTTCCCCAGTGTCAGCAATAATTGTTCCATACCACGCCGGACCATCCATATCCTCTCCCGTATCTACAGGATCCTCATAAGAAGGATCATAGTTGTCCAACTCGTCATTTGTTACAGCCAAGACAGGACTGGTAAGCACCACCGCCATTGAAAATAGTAGTGTTGCCACCAGCATTACAAATTGTATTCTTTTCATCATTTCGCACCTACCATCAAATTTGTGCATCGAACCTCACGCTTCACATATTCAGTATGTCACTTCTATACGCGAGTTATACGCACACAATTCGACCCCACCATCTTATTTAAATGTATCGTTCATGCGGGGCTGTCACATTACGCGGTGTCAGTCGAAACTCCGGTTTTCCGGATATCCAAAACCCAGGAGCAGTCAGCACCAGACTCAAATCGACAACAGTTGGATGCGAGCACACGCGAAATACGTGGAGACAAAGATTAACAACACCCTTCGCGTCTCTCTCGTCTCTGCGTTAAATTGAAAAACAAGAATGCAAGGTCGCAAAGACGCGGGTGGTGCAAAGAATAAAAATCCTTCTGGTCGGGGACATGCCTTTGGTTTTAAAATGGTGTCAGTTACCCTCTAATCTGAAGCGGATACCAATTAGGTATCCATAATACATATATGACACATCTCTTTCGGGGATACCGGATGAACCCCATCCTTCAAAATTGTTCTTCTGTGGTGTGTATGGCGCGGCAGTGTTTACAAGCCTCCGATCAGAAGAAGCTCCATTCGCCGGTATAGACCACGTACACAAGCAGCAGAAGGTTTGCGGTCGCATGTGCAGCCACGCATGAAGACAGGTTCTTCGTTCTGTATAACAGCAGATTCAGAAGTACTGCGGTCAGTATGCCCGGAAGCCACCTGAAATGGGAGAATCCGAAGAAGAGTGTCACGATCACGAATGACCCGAGCGTGTATGCGCCGATCGGCACATCCTGCCACCTCGCATCGACCGCATACCGCATTAGAAACGATCGGCAGAAGAGTTCCTCGATAAACGGCGCAACAAGCACGCTGCCCGCGAACCTCGCAAGTATTAGGAATCCGGATGCGGTTGTATCGAAGATGGTTGGATCATAGGGGGGGTCGGTGGAAGAGAACACCGGATAAAGCCCCTCCAGCCCAGTCCACAGGATGAATATGAGCACTCCGATGATAACCGAGGTTCCATCGAGCCGCCACCGGGTAAGTTCAGTGTACAGGCTCCGGTATCTGATCAGGATGTAGCCAACAGCAATGGTTCGCAGGCAGTAGGTGATGTAGATGTGATATTCCTCAAAGCCAGGGAGTATTGCGCGTGTCAGATCGCCCGTCACGAGATATATTGCAAACGGGAAGACATATTTCCATGCGCCGTCGAGATGCCAGAGTTTTTTGAGGAGGTTGTGGCGTGCGTGATTGTGCCGGATCACAAAGTAGAGTGGAATTATCGATAGGAGCGCGATTACCGGTAGTGCCGGGTGTAAGAAAGAGCAGAGGTGAGCGAGCACGATGCCTGTGAGTGTGGCGACCGCGGTTGTGTTCAGGTGTTCGTTGAGGGGGTTCATTCTCGGTTAACGAAAAAGAAAAGTGTAGGAAAATGAAATTCGATTCCCCGTTTACTTCTCCTGCTTTCTGCGTTGGGATGCAAAGAGTCCGAGCAGCGCGATGGCAGGGATGGCTATTGTGGCGAATTCCGGGATATGGGGATAATCCCAACGATGATGCCATGCGGTTGCCCACTGAACATCGCATGTTTTCCAATCCTCGTCACCTATGTACTTCGTAACTACCGGATATCCACCGACATACATCCGGTAGTCATCAGCTGGATCGCCATATCTGTTGGGCCACCCAACCATCCAGTACTGACCCTTGTCATTTGTAGTATCGTGAAACCCTTCCAGCGGCTGCCAGTCACCCCACGGGGTATTTTTCTTCTCTATTACGACTTTGCACCCGATAATGGGGTCGCCATTCTCATCCGTTATGACTCCGTATATGAAAAAACCATCCGGTTTATCATCTGCCGCCGCCGTACCTGCAAACACCATCATCATCGAAAGCAGTAGTATTGCCGCAAGCAGTACCGATCTTGTTTGTTTCATTTCTTTTGTGCACATATCTCAAATGACAGGACTCGCATACCACTGCTCTCAGCGCTATCGCGCCACCACTTAGTGCTCGCAGGTAACGTTTACCAGCATAGGTCCTAATCGTTTTTCACATCTTCAGTACGCGTTTGTTGTGGGGCAACTGACGCGTGCCATTAATCATAGCTGGCAATCATATTTAAAGATATCAGTCGATCAATCATCGGATTAACTAAATATATGTCTAAACGACAGAATATCCACCACATAAATGAACAATCCCAACTCACCCAACCTACCCCTCAACCTTAACCAGTCTCTCTTCCCGGTACGACCGTATCGCGGCAAGTGCGGTCTTCAGCACGTATCTGCCGTCATCCTCGAAGATCCGGCTCCTCTGATCTCCTGCCGTCCCGATGAAGTACTCGAGTTCGTTCACAAGAGGCTCTTTCTCCTCGACCTTCGCCGATTTGACCCAGTCGCCATCGTGCAGTTCCACTGTCTGGCTGATGTAATCGAGATACGCGACTCCTTCGGTGCCAACAGCGGTGAGCCGTCTCACCTTGTGCGGGGTCAGCCAGTTCACATCGATCATGCCAGCGCGGTTCTTTCCAAACTGCATGAGGATGCCTGCATGGCTCTCGTGCAAGTCCGGCAAGCAGTTGCCCGCTATCGCATAGACGCTCTCTGCCTTTGCATTATAGAGGTATGAGATGGTGTCGATGTCGTGCACACCGAGATCCATGATGATCCCGACATCCCGGATGCGCGGGTTGTGCGGACCAACCCTTCGTGCGCTCATCGAGACAATATCTCCGAGCAAGCCCGCATCGATGATATCTTTCAGTCTGATAACAGCCGGGTTGTAGCGCTCAATGTGCCCGACCATCAGCCGCACGCCAGCGTCCTTTGCCGCCGATAACATCTCATCCGCATCCTCAACCGTGCTTGCGATCGGTTTCTCGACGAGAATATGCACGCCCTCGGATATTACATCCATCGCAACGGTTTTGTGCAGCGTTGTTGGCACAGCGACGCTCACTGCATCAAGACCGCACGAAAGAAGCTTTCTGTAGTCTGTGAATGCCCGCACCCCATGCATCGCCGCGATCTCTTCTGCACGCGTGCGATCAACGTCTGATACGCCGATTAGTTCCACGCCATCCATCTCATGATACACGCGGGCGTGATGCTGTCCCATCGCGCCGACACCAATTACTCCGACCTTCATGATTTCACCTCAACATGATTTTCAAAATATTCCTTCATTGTTTCGATTATATAATCCAGATCAGCCTCTGAGACTGCCGGATGCACCGGGAGCGAGAGAACCTCGTCTGCGAATCTTTCAGATACCGGCAGACTATCCTCAAAACCAAGTTTCTGATAGAGCGGTTGTTTGTGAATCGGAATTGGATAATATACCCCGGTTCCAATCCCTTTCTCGCCAAGATATGTCACCAGATCATCCCTCATGCAGTCTCCATCCCGGCTTTTGTCCACACCTGAAACTCGCACGGTGTACTGATGAAATACGTGACCATGCGTATCCTCCGGTGTCGTTAGCCCCCTAACATTCCTCAGTTCTCCGGTGAGATGCGCTGCGTTCCTTCTTCTTGCGGAATTGAATTGGTCGAGCTTCTTTAGCTGCACAAGACCGATTGCCGCGCCCATATCAGTCATTCGCAAGTTGTAGCCGAGCATCTCGTGAACGTACCGCCTGCTTGAGCCATGATCCCTGAGCATCCTTGCCCGTTTCGCAATCTCAGGATCATTGGTTGTGATCATTCCGCCCTCGCCGGTCGTCATGTTTTTTGTCGGATAGAAACTGAAGACACCGGTACCAAACGATCCTGCCTTTCTGCAATCGTCTCCGTATGTTGCGCCGTGCGCCTGACACGCATCCTCGATTATGGCGAGGTGGTGATCCGCTGCGATCTCAGCAATCGCTTTCATCTCTGCCGGGCAGCCGTACAGGTGCACAGGGAGCACTGCCTTTGTCTTTGGCGTTATAGTCTGCATAATCTTCTCCGGATCGATGTTGCAATCCTTACCGATATCTGCAAAGACCGGTCTTGCTCCAGTGAAGAGCACGGCGTTTGCTGTCGCGATGAATGAAAACGGCGTTGTCACAACCTCGTCGCCCGCCCCGATGCCATTTGCAAGAAGCGCAATATGCAGCGCAGCGGTCCCCGAACTCGTGGCAACCGCGTGGCGGGCGCCAATATAATCCGCAAATTGCTCCTCAAACGCCTGCACACGGGGTCCCTGCGCTAAGCCACCCGATTTCATCGCATCTACTACAGAATCAATCTCAACGGATCCTATCATCGGTTTTGCAATGGGAATCATAATATTACCTCATCTCGCACTACCCTATATCGCATTCTGCACCTGCATATCTTCAGGCAGATCTTTGATCCTTGCCGGGCATCCGATCGCCAGTTTCCAGTCAGGCACGTCTCTCGTAACGCATGCGCCGGCAGCCACCATCGCACCCGCCCCAACCTTAACATCGGGAAGGATTATGGCATTTGCGCCGATGCTTGCACCGCGTGAGAGCGTGGGTCCGCGCAGTTCATAATCCGTTCGTACCGGGTATTTATCGTTCGTGAGCACTGCACACGGACCGACAAAGACGTAATCACCGATAACAGTGTTTGTTGGGATGTACACCCTGCTCTGTATGCTTATGTGGCTTCCAATGCTTGTATGCCCATCGATGACCGTTCCTGTGCCTATAAGTACATTGTCGCCGATCGTCGTGCCCTCTCTAATCAACACGCCATGCCCGGTACGCAGATTATTCCCTATACTGACATCGCGGTAGATCACTGAATGCGACCTGATGACCGCGTCAGCACCTATCACAAGCATGTCGTTTGAGTCTACAGGGTCTTCTCCGAGCACTACAAACTTTCCTATACGCGGGTTTGCACCTATCTCTGCCATACTAACCGACCGCATGACAAATGTATCTAACCACACCCCATATAAATCCACACCTCATATGTATCTGTCTGTCTGCCGCATATCATACGTAATATATGGTATACTGTCATAACTATCTGATAGTTACAACTCAACTTTGGGGATTACATTTTAATCCGATAATCGCCTGCCTGCGCCCCATTTCACCCCTATTCTCCTTTATTTTCCCGCAATCCTGAAATCCCCTCGCCCCCAAAAACCACTATCGAGCGACTTCATCATCACCCAACCAAACCTCGCTTTTTTCACTTGTGTATGTGTAATGTTTTCATGAAAAAAGAAGCATTTATAAGCAACGAACTGCAATATTTCCCTACACATACAGTCCCTATAACAATGGCATGGAATATCACGTGGCGCTGGGCCACATAAGAAAAAGTATGGCTACCTGAAGAAGTCTTACCGGATAGATGGAAATATGAAGACTGATGAGATCTACATCGGTCCGGATGAAGTTGCGACGAAGATCCTCGCCGATCTGGCAACCAGGGAACTGATTGACGAGACTGATATAACTTACAGCGGAGAGACAATTCCTCGAAAAAATAGCGGACCCAGCTGTTCTTTGAAGACATTTTAATCAAGTACACCGGGGACGAACGGGCGAGTAGAGCACTTAAAAAC
>JAYEGZ010000079.1:0-3688 GCA_034659315.1 Methanobacteriota archaeon | reverse complement strand
TAATTTGCGCGGCGAACTACGGGCGGTGTGAAGCGAAGAACTGCGTATACGCGGTCAAGCGGCACCAGCGCCCGTAGTTCGCCAAAAAATTCCCGTGATGCGAAGATATTTATCTACATAATAGCACATACAATAGAACAGGAGGTTGCAACCAAATTGGATACATACACACGATATGAATATGCTCGCATCATTGGCGCACGGGCGCTCCAGATTTCACTGGGTGCGCCGGCGCTGATAACGCCGGATACTGGAGAGCCTATCGACATCGCGATCCGGGAACTGGATGCAGATCTGATTCCAATCACAGTAAAAAGACCTGCAACAGATTGAACAGATCTGACCGATCAAACAGAACAAATAACAGAAAAACGAATGAAAATTGAGATCACGCCGTCTGAAATGCGCCGGATCGACCGCAACTGCGTATGCATCGGGCTGTTTCCGCTTCAACTGATGGAGAATGCTGGCGCTTATGTTGCCCATGAGGTTCGTGCGCGGTTTGATCGCGGGACGGTTGTCGTTCTTGCAGGCACTGGCAACAACGGCGGCGACGGTTTTGTTGCGGCACGGCATCTTATGGAATATGATCCTGAAATACTGATTTTAGGACGTGCTCGCAACATTGCAACCGACGAGGCTCGCCAGAACTGGCAGATACTAAAGAACCTTGACGCAAACATCAGCGAGATCAGAGACTCGTCTGAACTCTCAGACTCAGTGCTTGACGCAGATGTTATCATCGATGCCATGCTTGGCACAGGCGTGCGGGGGCGAGTTCGTGAGCCAACAGCAAGCGCCATCAACCTGATCAACGCTTCGGATGCGTTTGTTGTTGCGGTGGACGTTCCGTCTGGCTTTGATCCGGACCACCCTTCGTATTCAGTACATGCTGACCTAACCGTCACATTTCACAGTGCAAAGACCGGGCTTTTCGGACATCCGGAAGTTACTGGCAAGGTCAAGGTCGCAAAGATTGGTATTCCCGCGCGGGCTGAGCGGATCGCAGGCGCAGGAGACCTGCCACCGACCAGGTCAGAAGGGTCGCATAAAGGAGACAGCGGCAGAGTGCTTGTAATTGGGGGCGGTGCGTTTACGGGGGCGCCTGCACTTGCGGCACTCGCTGCGCTGCGAACCGGTGTGGACTGGGTGACAGTCGCAACGCCGCGGAGTGTAGCGGCCGGGATAGCGGGATTTTCACCAAACCTGATAGTACACGCGCTCTCTGGCAGATATCTGGCACATGACGACACCCGGGCGATCGATACGCTGATCCAGAGACACGATATCGTGGTGATCGGGATGGGGCTTGGACGCGAGAATGAGACCGCGGAGACAGTTTTAGAGATCATCGCGGCAAATCCGGAAACGCGGTTTGTGATTGATGCCGATGCACTCCATGCGCTCAAGATGCCGATGCCAGATCGTGGGCAGGCAGCGATGCCGATTGTCACGCCACATGCCGGTGAATTTAATCAGCTCGGTGGAACTGTGGCAGCGGGCATTGATGAACGCTGCGAACTGGTCAGGGCGTTCTCTCTGGAAAACCACGTCGTCACATTGCTCAAAGGAGCCATCGATGTTATTTCTGACGGAGAAGATGTTAGAACCAACCATACAGGCAACGCCGGGATGACAGTTGGCGGCACCGGAGACGTGCTCGCAGGCGTGGTTGGAGCGCTGCTCGCAATGCATGACACCACACCGATACCCGCTGTGGCTGCGGCAACAGCCGGTGCGTTTATCACAGGAACCGCGGGCGATCTCGCATTCCGTAAATTCGGGTACGGGCTGCTTGCAACAGATGTCATCGAGTGCATTCCTGAGGCGATGCACGGAGTATGATTAGGGGCGATAGGGATTAGTATCGAATAAAAAATGATGCAACTGCGCCGCAAATGAAACAACAGACTCACGCTGCCTGTGGTATAATGCTCGCATCGCTGGCAGTACATTTTTACCAATCAGACCCACTAATCACTCTCTTCTGGGCAGTCTTCTGGTCCCTGATCAGTGACTTTGATGTCTACATCCCAACAGTTCGACACCGCGGGATTACGCACACGCTTGCTTTTGCGATATTTCCCGGCGCTGTCGTGCTTGCAATCTGGCAATCCCACCTTTATGCTGCTCTTGCATCGCTATCTGTGATTCTGCACCTGGTCATAGATTCACTGAACCCGAGCGGCGTACCTCTGTGGCTACCAATCAGCACAAAGCGTGTGAGATTTCCGGTCATCGGAGGTAAGGTAAAATCTGATAACTGGCTTGCAAACCTGATCATCCAGTTTGCCGCAATTGGAGCGGTGATACGGATCATCCTCACGTAGCTTTTCGGAATATCCGAGAATAAATGCCGATCATGGCTGCAACCACAGCAACGCCAAATGCGGACGTGAGTTTCATGGAAATCGGAACGGCAATGCTTAGATTATCCATATTTGCACTTACGGTCTCTGTTCCGACGAGATATGGCAGATGCACCTGGACCGGGAGGAGGGTTGCTGACTGGTTTGCAAGCGTGATGAAGACGATCAGCGAAGCAACAAAGATCAGAACGATCCAGAAGAGTTTTCTTGATGCAAAACGGATAAATATCCCGGCGATCTCCTCACTCTGACCTATCGCAGGGAATACTGATCCTGCTACCAGAAGCGCTCCGAGATACATGACTCCAAGCTTGAGACCAAGACAGAACCACTCAAAGAGCGGTGATGCTACGTCATTTCCGAAGATAATGGTTCTTACCTCAAACGGAGATGCATTAATGACTATTGCATCGGTGCCGATCGTCAAAATCCACCATGCACCAAGAAATGGCAATATCAGCGTCAGCACGCCTGCAATAACGCCAGGCAGATTGACATCGCCCCTTATATCATGATCAGTTTCAACCATTAGATATTGCCCCCCGTAATGTTTCCTGTTTCCTTGATCTCAAGTTTTATCCCTGCGACATCGAGTTTCATACTCACACCACGAATCTCAGGGTTTCCTGAACCTGATAGCTGCATATCCTGCGGATCAGAGATCCTCGAGATGGGGAGCGCACCTTCCAGATTCAGGCTCGCAGAACCCTTCGCATGGATAGTTACCTGCTCCGGCAGAGATATCGTGCTGGTGGCATCTCCTGTGCCAACATCTACCGACAGTTCTTCAACTATCACGGGTATGTTCAGTGGCGAGTTTATCTCGATCTCAGCTGCAATGCGGTTGCCAGCGATGGTATAGTCATTGAGCTTGAAAGGCTCGGATCCTGCTGCCTGACCAAAATTCTTGAGCGATTCTGCGATCTTTGTAGGGTCTTCTGCAAAGAATGTTGCCTTTGCGTCCCATCCATTGGTTGCAAATGCTGCTACGACACATGAAACAAGTAACAGTGTTGGGATTATCGGAACGATCCATCTGACGATTCGCTCGTTCATGAGTGGATTATGACTTCGATGTTATTTAATACTTCCGCAAAAATCTCTGGTTCCCCAGTCCGGACACTGGTCTTCCGTAGTATCCGCCCGCATATCTGGTTTTGCACGAGTTTTGTCACTCTTTTGTGTCCGTTCCTTGGTCTGCGGGTACGTGTTTAGCCAACCACCGGATTACACGGATTCCCACGAGAAAGTATGATGGGGTGGAATATAAAATTCAAACATATCACCAGTATCTTGTACGTACTACTATCTTCTTGTGT
>JAYEGZ010000078.1:0-3690 GCA_034659315.1 Methanobacteriota archaeon | reverse complement strand
GTCGCAACGCATCAGAAAACCCAACAGGGATTGAAACATTCATAGGCTCGGGAAGTCGGTGGTGTCGAGGGGATCTGGGGCGGTTGTGGGGGTGAGAGGCGCGAAATCCAGTAAAATAAAGATTGGAACCGGGCGCTGTGGAGGGTGCAACTATAACCAACAGAATGATGTGAGCATATAGTAAAACTTAAAAGCCACACCCCGAGCACCCCCAAACACCAGGCAATGATATGTCAACTGTTATATATCTCAAAAACTCAACTATCACCTGATGCAACTGATCATCAACGGGCTTGTCATTGGCAGCATTATCGCCATCACCGCCATCGGTTTATCGATGATCTACAAGACGCTCCACTTTGTGAACTTTGCACATGGCGACATCGTGACGTTTGCAGCATACATCGCGCTCTTTGCGAACACGTCATCAGGCATTCATCTTGTGTATGCTTTTCTTGTCGCGATACTCGCAACCATAATACTCGGCGTTTTCATGGAAAAAGTTGTGTGGCTGCCGATGAGGCGAAAAAACGCAACGAGGACGACGCTCATCATCATCTCAATCGGGTTTGCCCTTGTGTTGCGAAACGCCATCATATTCGTCTGGGGCGGCGACACGAAAGGGTATGATATTCCTGTGCGTCGAGGTTTTGATCTTTTTGGAGCCACCATCACGCCGAATCAGGTTCTGGTCATAGTTGCGGCGGTTACCCTCATGTTTTTCCTGCATTATCTCCTGTCAAGGACGATGATCGGAAAAGCGATGCGTGCGCTCTCTGATAACATCGATCTCGCCCGCGTATCCGGCATTGATGTTGACCGGACGATCCTCTGGACATGGGTGATAGGTCTCGGGCTTGCTGCGTCAGGCGGTGTGCTTTACGGGCTTGTTACGGCGATCAGACCGTGCATGGGCTGGTTTCTTCTGCTACCGATGTTTGCGGCAATCGTCCTTGGTGGAATCGGGAATCCTTATGGCACGATTGCAGGCGGGATGATCATCGGGCTTTCGCAGGAGTTGAGCACCGCTGTTCTGCCCACTGAGTACAAGTTTGCAGTCAGTTTTGTCGTAATGACTGTAGTACTGCTGATAAAGCCGGAAGGGCTTTTCGGAGGGGCAAAATGATAGAATACGTAAGTACGGTGCTTCCTTATGTCACGACGATCCTTTTGATCTCGACGATCTACGCAGTCTTTGCGCTGGGTCTGAATCTTGAATGGGGGTTTACCGGACTCATAAACTTCGGGCATGTTGCATTCCTTGCTATCGGAGCGTATACGACCGTGATGCTCAATATAAGCGGGTGTCCGCTCGTTTTGTCGGTCGCTGCCGGGACGGTTATGGCCGGATTATTCGGACTGCTGCTCGGGATACCGACCCTTCGTTTGAGGGAGGATTACCTTGCAATCGTTACGATTGGCTTTTCCGAGGTCTTAAGATTCATTCTTTTGAATGAAGAATGGCTCACAAGGGGACCGTTTGGAATTCACGGGTTTGATCGACCGTTTCAGGATATGATTCCATATCAGTATTATAATATGTTTCTTCTGGTATTATTTGTTGTGATACTAACAATCGTCTACATATCCCTTGAGAAACTGGTGCATTCGCCATGGGGCAGGGTGTTAAAATCGATTCGAGAGGACGAAACCGTCCCGTCAGCCCTCGGAAAGAACGTCTTTTCGTACAAACTTCAGTCGCTTGCCATCGGGTCAGCGATAGCAGGACTTGCAGGCGCAATGCTTGCGTTATATCTACAATATATCGATCCCGGCACATTCAAGCCGATCGAGACATTTTATGCATGGATCATCGTGATTCTCGGCGGAACCGCGAGCAACAAAGGGACGATCGTCGGCGCCCTCATCCTCTGGACACTTTTCAGCGCAACGAAGTTCATTAACCCATATCTCCCGTTTACAGCACATCAGATGGGCGCGTTCCGGATGATCATGATCGGACTGCTGTTGATGTTGCTCATGATGTACAAACCGGAAGGAATATTTGGGAAGAAAGAGGAACTTGCATTATCTGACTAATCCGATCGAATTGACTAATCTAATTGATTGGATTGATCTCGTTGAACGGATCCGATTAATCAAAGGTCTCCGGTGATTAAATGGACATACTCTCTGTGCAAAACCTGAAGAAACATTTCGGCGGCGTGAGAGCGGTTGATGGATGCTCACTCACGATCAAGACAGGAACAGTCATGGGATTGATCGGTCCAAACGGCGCCGGAAAGACCACGATGTTTAACCTGATAAGCGGCTTTGCGAAAGGTAGCGGCGAGATCGTCTTTAAAGGCAGGCAGACCAATAATCTCCCGCCATTCAAGGTTGCGCAACGTGGCATGGTACGGACGTTTCAGATACCCCGCGCCCTTACGAAGATGACCGTTCTTGACAACATGATGCTCGCGCCAAAAGCCCAGGCTGGAGAGCGAATATGGAATGTCTGGCTTCGCCCGCAGAGTGTTAAGACGCAGGACATGCGGATAAAGGAGAAATCCCGGGATATCCTCAGGTTCTTTGAGATCGAGCATCTTGCGGATGAGTACGCGGGCGCTCTTTCAGGCGGGCAGAAGAAGCTACTTGAGGTGGCACGGGCGATGATGCTCGATCCGTCGCTGATGATGCTTGATGAGCCGTTTGCGGGCGTTAACCCGACGCTTTCACGGAAAATCTCCGAATACATCAATGAACTGCGTGAAGGCGGCATGACATTCCTCATAATCGAGCACGACATCCCTGCGATCACAAGAATCAGCGACAGGATCATCGTCATGAATGAGGGTAGAATCATGACCGAAGGTGCGCCTGATGAGGTGAAACAGAACCGGGATGTGTTAAACGCCTATCTGGGGGATGAGGGATGAATATCCTGAAGGTGAGCAACATAGTCTCAGGATACACCGATCTTGACATACTTCACGGCATATCGATACACATAAAACCCGGCGAGATCATTTCCATCATTGGACCGAATGGATCCGGCAAATCAACACTCATGAAGACAATATTCGGGCTTCTCCGCATAAAGAGTGGTGAAATTATCTTCAAAGGCGACGACATAACCGGGATCAAGCCGGACGCAATCGTCAGAATGGGGATGGGGTATGTCCCACAGGAAAAGGAGTTTTTTCCGTCACTAACCGTCCTTGAAAATTTTGAGATGGGCGCGTTCATACGAAGTGACGACATATCCGATAGTCTGGAGCGGGTTTATGACATATTTCCTGTACTTAAAGAAAAACAGCGGATCAAAGCAGGCTCTATGAGCGGTGGAGAGCAGCGAATGGTTGGAATCGGACGTGCGCTCATGCTCTCGCCGGACCTCCTCCTTCTTGATGAGCCGTCTGCTGGACTGGCTCCGGTGATGCGAGACATGGTCTTTGGAAAGTTGACCGAGATCAACGAGAGCGGCACATCGATCTTGATCGTGGAACAGAACGCAAAGAGGTCGCTTAAGATATCTGACCGCGGTTACGTGCTTGAGATGGGCAGGAACCGGTTTGAGGGACCGGGCGGTGAGCTTCTCGAGAACGAGGATGTGCTGCGGCTGTATCTGGGCGGGTGAATCGGTTTCTTTGCCCGGTAGGTTCACTTCCTGTGCTGCGGTTTTGTAGTGGTCAGGTACCATCATCTCAAAAAGTTATCCAAAAAGAACGTCTTATATTCAATAACTTC
>JAYEGZ010000077.1:0-3699 GCA_034659315.1 Methanobacteriota archaeon | reverse complement strand
TGGATATATACAGCCATGAAATCTGACACAAAACTCCATTTAGCCCATCGCACAGGAAAAAGAGTACAGGAAACTGCGAATAAACTGATGGCGATGGTAAAAAGCCGTAGTAAGGTGCCTGACACTGATAATAATGCTATGTTCGTCAGCGATGGCAATGATCAGTATACTACAGCTATACTTGGGAACTTCGATCCGGATACAATCAACTACGGACAGCTTGTCAAGGAACGGAAAAGTGGTAGAGTTGTTGGAAAGACAAGAAAAATAATATTCGGTGATTTAGATGCCGGAGATATCGAAACAGTGTACGTAGAACGATATAACCTCACCCTGCGACATGGAATCTCGAGATTGGTCCGGAAAAGTCTCTGTTTTTCGAAATGCAAGAATATGCTGGATGACCACCTTGACCTCTACCAGTGCTACACCAACTTCATCAGACCCCATTTGACACTTGCAATCAAAACTCCCAAAGAGGTAAGAAACATCGAGAGGACACCGTGTATGGCTGAAGGGATCACCAACCACACATGGACGTGGAGGGAATTTTTGATGTTTAAGTGTGGGTCATGAAATTTAGGACACTACCGGTTTTTCCACCTCAGATAAACACGCGTCCGCGACTGATGCGAAAATGCCACCTGTGTAAGTCGAAACCCCCTGCCGGTAAAATCAGAAAAATCGAATAGCTGCGAGGTTAATCAAACAAAATCGTCCGGTGACAGATAGCAACCGAAAAATATATATACAACCGATTTTACCAGATTACTACCGATATTTAAACATCGGAGGAAAGTGCAATGAATGCATTAATACTTGCGATTATGTCACTTGCTGGTTTTCTTCTGGCATATAGGTTCTATGCAACCTTCCTTGCTGAGAAGATCTTTGCATTGAACCCGGATGCAGAAACACCAGCACATCGTTTCAAGGATGGTGTCGATCATGTGCCAACCTTAAAATCCATCCTCTTCGGACATCATTTCGCGTCCATTGCGGGCGCAGCACCGATCGTTGGTCCCGCCATCGGAGTGATCTGGGGCTGGCTCCCTGCGTTTCTCTGGGTCGTCTTCGGAACGATCTTCCTTGGTGCTGTTCACGACTTTGGCGCGCTGGTGGTCTCGCTCAGGCACCAGGGCAAATCCATCGGTGAACTCACCGAGAACATCATAGGCACGCGGGCAAGGAACCTGTTCCTGCTGATTATGTTCTTCCTGCTGCTCGTTGTGATCGCGGTCTTCGCTCTTGTGATCGCCCTGATGCTCAACTGGTACCCGGTAACCGTAATCCCAATAGCCTGCGAGATGGTTCTTGCAGTCGGCGTCGGATACCTGATCTACCGGACAAGGATCGGTGTTCTGATACCGACCATAATAGCGTTGATCGTTATGTACATCACGATCTACATCGGGGTGCTCTATCCGATCGTACTTCCGGAAACGTTTCTTGGTTCCGGGTTGACTACATGGATTTATATCATATTGCTATACTCGTTTATAGCATCGGTGCTCCCTGTCTGGTTGCTCCTGCAGCCGAGGGATCATATCAATGCGCATGAGCTCTTCGTCGGCATGGGGCTCATGTACATCGGACTCCTGATCCTGCGCCCGGGGGTGGTTGCGCCTGCAGTGCAGATGCACCCCGAAGGCGCTCCGCCGATTTATCCGTTCCTGTTTGTTACGATCGCATGTGGTGCGATATCAGGGTTCCACAGCCTTGTCTCGTCAGGGACCACTGTGAAGCAACTGGATAAGGAGGCTCATGCAAAGGCGATTGGTTATGGCGGCATGCTTGCAGAGGGCGCGCTGTCAACGATAGCTATTATAGCGTGCACTGCCGGGTTTGCCAGTCTGGCACTCTGGAACGAGCATTACGCAAGCTGGAGCGCGGCAGCAGGGCTTGTACCAAAGCTCTCTGCCTTTGTGGACGGTGCCGGGAGCTTTGTTGCAGCCTGTGGAATACCGCCCGAGTTTGCTGTTGGAATCGTTGCCGTCATCGTCGTCAGCTTTGCGATGACCACCATCGACACCGCAACAAGGTTGCAGCGATACGTCATAGGCGAGATCGGCAGCAACTACCAGATAAGCAGCCTCAAGAACAGGTACATCGGAGGTGCGATCGCTGTTCTCACTGCGCTTGCGCTTGCGCTTGCAAAGGAAGCAGGTAAGGGCGGAATGATTCTGTGGCCCGTATTCGGAACGACCAACCAACTGCTTGCAGCACTTGCTCTGCTTGTGATTACCATGTATCTGATGCAGACGAAGAAGCCGGTCATCTACACGCTGATTCCGATGATCTTCATGATGATCACCACGATGGCGGCGATGGTGCTGAACATCAAGAACTACATCGCGTCAGAGGACTGGTTCCTGACCGGAATCGGCATAGCGATATTCGTGCTTGCGATATGGCTCGTCTTTGAGGCGTGGAGTGCGTATCGGAACAGAAATCGGGGTGCGACCTGAATCTAAAAACGACAACCCTGATGCGTTAAAGCCATAACGTCGCATCACGCATCCGCCACCCATTGACTGGGAATACGCGGAGAACACCCCCGTGTCTTCTCAGTCAAAGTAGTGTTGCGACAACTTAATTTATAGGCATGGTGCGTTATAGGTTGCGCGGATATAAAGTGTCGAATCGGTTATCAACACCGCACATTTCTCGTTTCTCACCTGGAGAGGGGTTTTCGGAACTACCGCCATGACAACAAGATTCATGTACTATGAAATGGCAGATGGGGCATGATGCCCACACAGCAATTCCTACAACATCGAGAGTGCATGGTAGAGCAGCCATGCTTTGCAGATGTTATCATGCGCAGTTGGGTTATCGATTTGGAAGTGGCGGGAATATGATGCCGTCAGAACGCGTGGAATCGTATGCGCGGAACGATGAATCGCTATGTACAGGCTCCGTACTTAAGTCCGGGGTTTAATGACTTTCTGTTAGTTAACTCTTTATCAGTAATTATGAGATTGTCTGAAAATTAAGTTGCTGAGACCTTAGCACACATTCAATCGTCTCCAATATCCTCCGGAATGCCATTCTCATCCCATCCTCGCTTCTCGTAGTACAGCATAAGCGCACTTTCGAAGTATTCGCGGTCCAGCGATTCTCCTGCGTGTGCTCCGGTCTTGATTGTGGTATCAAAGACCCGGTCAGGCAGGTAATCGTCCTTTCTGCTGACTCCAAGCTTCACATTGATACTCCGCGTCAGATCATAGATGTGGCTTGATCGCTCGAAGAGGTCGTCAAGTGTGAACGGCACGCCTGTTGCCGCAGCAAACATCTCTGCGTAGATATGCTCATCAAGCCCGAGTTCAATCCACGGGAGCCTGCATACGCCAAGACAATCAAATAGCGGGCGCACGGTCTGGTGGTAGATCACGAGATCGACACGCTCTCCAAGCGTCCAGTTGCTCCCGAGTTCGATCTCTTTTGCAAGAGGCCATGCCCGGGTGTGGTGTGCGCCGATGTCAGAGGTTCCGTACCCAAGCGCCATGGCAACACCGATCCGTGCATCGTAAGCGGTCATCTCAAGACCTTTTGTGTGTGATATAAGCTTCCCGAGTTCGGGAAATCGTTTAGTCAACCCGTAGGTCCCTTCAGCCACCGCATCCCCTATGCCTTCCCGATATGCGATCTTCTCGACCATTGCAAGAACTGAATCGGCGTCACCCCACTGTAGCGTCA
>JAYEGZ010000076.1:0-14121 GCA_034659315.1 Methanobacteriota archaeon | reverse complement strand
TATTATCGCTGTCAGCAGTGTTGACAGAACTGTTTTGCCTTTCATTTTGTTCCACATCCCTTCGTTACGCGCCTGCCACATCGCCAGAACATGAATTCCAGACACGGCATTTTGCTATTTCTGTGCCGCGACATGCACCTCCACGACCTATCAACACCCGCCTAACAAATCCATAACAGTACCATGATACCCCGTGGACGCACTCTAAATCATTCTCTTGAGACGGTGGATGTGTTATCAAGGCGCCAAGCGCGTGCATGTCATTTACGCAATCAGCAATAAAGGTTGCGTAACATCAGAGACATCCCGCCATCCGGTGCCGATACTGGCCACATATTCATTTCAGGTCAATTTGACGGGTAATCGCAGCTTTTCACGAACTAACGATACGTTTATCGCCCCCTCCGCGCATCCCCCACACTGAGTTGCAAAAAAGCTCATTTGTGGCAGTGCGAAGTATACACGGAAGTTATCATAACCTAAGCCTCCAAAGCCCAAGATTGTATCATGCTACACAAGCAGATCAAAAACTTGAATCCAAACTTTTCGAGACAATATCTGAAAAAACAGGCGATATACTCATGAGGGGCGTGGATGCAAAAGAAATGGAATATCCACCGCGGATGGATCAAAGTTCACATTGCAGTGAATATATAAACAAAAGAAGATCTCATGATATAGGTTGCCGATGCCTGCGAAACATTGCCCGGCATCAACCTTCAGTGAAAAGATTACTTTAGTTCCGCACAGGCTCGATCACGAGTAGATCCTTCTGATCGGCGATACCTTTCAGGATACCGATAGCCGCCGCAAGTTCTGACTTACCTGTCGCCTCGATGATTATATGTGCGGACGACTCCGCCTCGATCTCGGGCATCGCGATGGAGATGTCCGTGACCTCTGCAAATCCTGTGCGGTCGATGCAGTCAATCGTGTCCATGATGTCGGTGTGTATGATATGCCCAATCAGGATCACTGACTCCCGTTCGATCAGCGGGTTTTCATTGATCTTGGCAATGTCGATGCCATTCTTCCCAAGCGCATCGATGAGCGACCTGTGATTATGTTCATCGATCTCAAATACGATCTGCACCGGAATCTTGCCACGCGACGTTCTCTGGTCACGATGATGCACGATGCTGATGATGTTACCGCCAAGCGTGGAGAGCGGCGTGAGTGCCGCCAGAAGCTGCCCGGGTTTGTCCTGCAGTTCGAGGGTTGCTGCAATTCGCATTGTAATAGAATATGGCGCTTTGGTATAATAATCTTGGCTCACATCGACGGTGGCTCACAGCCCCGAAAGCCTTAAATATCAACACACCTCTGGAGGGATTATGGTTGTACTACTGCAAACACCAATCGAAATGTCTGATTACACGCTCATAATCGGACTTGCCATACTCGTATATGCGGTTCTGGCTATCCGGTTCACCAAAGTCCATGTTGCGTTGCTTTCGACTCTGGGATTCTCCGCGGTCTACGTGCTGATGCTCATGGCAGGTGTTATTTAGCTCTTCAGGAGCTTTTGGGAACTTCGCAGTTCTTCTGTATTCAGATTGATCGATATCTCGGCTATATCCGCGCCATATTCGGCGATCCTTCGCAGGCTCTCGAGGATGAAGCTAATGTCTGTTATATCACAATCTATCCTACTTTCTTTGCTGATCGAGATCCCCATCGCAACGACCTTTTCCGCATCCATTATGACATTGTTCGCTTCTTTCATATCCTTTCCGGAAAGCGAGGTTATCGCTCGCGTAAAGACGTCTTGTGCCATATCACCCATTTTGCAGATTTGATCAATGTTATCGACACTACAGTCCAGTTTAATGATGTTTCTCGCGATCTTCTCGGCATGATCGCCGATTCGCTCCATACTCTTCGCAATCAGCCGGTATCCAAGACATTCTCTCGGATGCGCCAGTCCGATCTTTTCAGACAGCTGCACATCCTCGATTGCAGCCTTTAACTGCCTGATGATCAGGAGATAGAAGCGATCAACCTCATCATCCCTCTGAATAATATCCTGCGCAAGGTCGGTGTCGTTATCGCGGAGCGCCTGCATCGCATCCTCTTGCATCGAGGAAATGATTCTGGACATACTCTGCATCGTCTTTGTCAGCGGTAGATCATGGTAATTTAGCAGACTCTGGAGGATCAGTTCGTTCTTTGACTCTTCTATCACCTCCAGTCCGATCAGCCGCTTTCGCACTGCATCTTTGATCCATTTCCGGTCAGATGCACCAAACCCCTTTTGCGAAATCAGTTTTATGATGTCATACCCAACCAGATAATGCGCGATCAGTATTCTGAGGTTATTCTCGGGGCTTTCGTTGGGAAACAGCTTGATGGTCGTCTCATACATCTGTTCCTTGGTCTTTGGCGCTGTAGTCATCAGTAGTGACCGGTCCAACTGAGGAGTTATGAAAACCTCGTCGCCGGGATTTATTCCGACTTCTCTTACCCATTTAATCGGCAGCGATATGATGAGCGTTGAACCGCCGGTTAATTGTACTTTTCTCTTCTCTGTGGTCATGGCAGGCACCGTCGTCGAATGCATTGCAGTATGCACATCTATGTATATGTATATATATATATGTGCATAACACCACCCGCGCACATGTGGCAGGATATATGCATGGCATATATAGCAAGTCCGGGTTGTATATATGTGTTTGTGTGACTATATATCATATCCCGGATATCTGCGATACCAATATGTACCATGGTACCCGAGTAGCAGAGCATGATCACACCTGATCAGGTCGAACATGTTGGATTGCTCGCACGCATAAAATTAAGCGGCGACGAAAAGAAGAGGTATGCAGAGCAGTTGAACGACATACTCGACTATTTTGAGAAGATTGATGAACTGGAGACTGAGGTTGAGCCAACATACCATGTACTCGCACTAAACAACATATTCAGGGAAGACGCCGCGTCAGAATCGTTGAACCAGGTTGAATCGCTTGCAAATGCGCCAAAAGAGAAGGATGGTTACTTTAAGGCGCCAAGAATTATGTAGTTATGTTAGCGCGGATTCCGGAGGGGGTGTGGCAACCGGTAACTATCAAAAACCATGGACCCCCAAATCATGAGAGGAATAGTCTCCTGAAGAAAATGGGAATAGAAATCCGATGAAAAATGATTTAGTCAATCTCAGATACACACCCATCAGGATCCGGAGAACGAACCGGAAAATATACCACCAGATCCTTCGGGAATCTGAAAACATAGATCAGGGGAATTTTAATGCAATTGCGATAAAAGACTTTGCACGTCTATTTGAATTGTATGATCTCCATTTCTTCGATGGGTATTTCCATAACCGGTGCAATGGAAAGATTTTTTTCCGTTTATCGGAAAGAATGACCAAATCGGGCGGAAAAATCGCGTACGCGAAAGGCACCGACGTCTACACGATCTATTTATCGACGGCATTGATCTTCCAGACATTTGGGGGCGTTACGCGAGAGGTAACTGTAAACGGAATCGTATGCCATGACCGGCTGGAAGCAACGATGTGCATCCTTGAGCATGAGATCATCCACCTACTGGAGCTGGTGTTTTTTGATTCTACAAGCTGTTCCAAGCCCCGTTTCAAACACCTGAGCCGAAACATCTTCGGTCATACAGAGGTCACTCACCGACTGGTGACTCAGGCGGAACTCGCCCAGAAGCAGCAAAATCTGGGGATAGGATCTACAGTCTCGTTCGAATACGGCGGGGAGACTTATCGCGGAATCATATCTCGCATAACCAAGCGTGCCACGGTTATGGTCAAGAATCATGCCGGAGACTTCCGCGATCGTAAGGGAGATCGGTACAGCAAGTACTATATTCCTCTTGAGAATCTGACGCATGTACGCTCAAAGCATGCCAGACGATAGGTAATTGGAAGTATAATCTGTGCCATCCATAAATGCCGGTATTCATAATAAAATCGTACTTATTCGAGTATTGTGTGGATATTCGCATATAAAACCACGAGATTTTACGAGATTAACACATAAATATTGTGGAAATCGATGTAATCGTGTGGTTCCTACCACCAGTTACCCGGAGCAGGTATATAAAATCCACCTTTTCGATTTCAGGTAACCTCGTCCACGCCAAATTCGATCTTGAACGCCGTCCCCGCGCCCGCACCATGAATGATCGACAGAGACCCATGCAACTGATCTTCCGCAAGAATCCGTACCAGACGAAGCCCAAACGATTTGGTCGCATTGATATCGAACCCGTCCGGCAATCCAACGCCATCATCGCTTACTGTCAGACTGATCTTGCCAGTCTCCGGCACAACAATGCTAATCTCAACTGCCCCTTCGGCTCTGCTAACGAAAGCATGTTTCAGAACGTTTGCCAACAGTTCGTTGATGATTAACCCGACAGGCACTGCAATGGATATCGGGAATGGGTAATCAACTACATTGACGATTGGAGTAATCTTTGTGTCCCGAACCATGTAACACTGGAGCAGTTGCTTCAGCAGCGTATTTACAAACGCCCGCATATTTATTTCTGATAAATCACTATTCCCATATAATTGAAAATGAATAAGAGCCATGGTATTTATTCGGTTCATGGATTCGGTGAGTACATCCTTCGCGCTTTGGTCGTTGGTAGCGCGCGCCTGCATGCTGAGTAGACTCGCTACGACCTGTAGGTTGTTCTTTACGCGGTGATGAATCTCCTGCAACATGACCTCTTTCTCATGGAGCGACTTTCTTATCTGATCTTCCGCCTGCTTTCGCTCGGTGATGTCACGTGCAATCGCCAGAGAGAGTGTTCTGCCACCAATTTCAAAGAAATTCCCGGTAACCTCTACAGGCAGAAATGTTCCATCTTTTTTACGCTGGTTCATCTCAAACGTCGATTCTTTTACCATCCTATTACGGACTTTCCGAAACTCCCCCTGTCCGGTGGGCTCGGCATCAATTTCGCTAATGCTTAGTCCTAATAACTCTTCCCTGCCGTATCCAAGCGAATTGCAAGCCGCCTTGTTGACATTCACGAACCGTCCCGCCTCGTCAGTCAGGAATATGGCGTCTTTAGCAGTCTCAAAGAGCACCCGGTACCTCGCCTCGCTCTCTTTGAGTGCGTCCACAGCGCTGCTGTGTTTCTCTTCCAGTCCTATACTATGGAGCGCAAACGATATGTCCGAAGCAGCTTCTTCAAGGAGCCCCTTCGCCTCATCGTCGGCGGCAAAATCAGGTGAGAGCGATACGGCGATCAGCCCGAAGAACTTTCCTGCATGTTCGAGACGGGCGATCGCGGCGTCGTTGCCAGAATATGCGCCCGCGAGAGGGCAACCCTCACATCCATGGGACCGACCTATGACTGTGAATTGATCATCCCGCAGGAGTGCGTTTTTGATGCATGGCGGGGGATTGTCACTTACCGTACAGTCACAGAAACGAGAGAAATCTTCCTCAAAACCGGATCCGGTGACCGCGGCGAAGGTTTCATGATCCTGCGAAAGTGCGAGCCACGCAGCATCATACCCTTGGGCTCCGATCAAAGCATCACATGCGCTCTTAATAAGCTTATTTCGATCCTTCTCAACCACAATCAACTGATTGACATTTCTGATAGCTTTAAGCATGCTGTTCAGGTGCCTGATGCGCTCTTCAGCGGCTCTACGCTCAGTTATGTCCTCCGCTGCGCAGATCACATACTCAACATCTCCGCCGCTATTCAGTTTTGGTGTCTTTGTGATGGATAGCAGACGTGCCTCATCGCTACTATTCTTAGCCCACACCTCCGTACGAACCTGTTTCTTCCCCTCAAAGACCTTTCGGTTACTTGCAATGCAAATATCGTATTCTTCTCTGCCAATCAGATCGTATATACTCTTATCTTCAAGATCTTCCTTTTCTCTCCCAAAAAATTCCGCGCATGCTCGGTTTACTGCCCCGTAGGTGTCCACAGCAGTCAGGTACCATATCTGGGTCTCGATGTTGTCGAGCAGTAGCCTCTGCTCTTCAGTCTTCCTGCGCTCCATCTGGATCCGGAACGTCTGTGCGACTATCCTGACCAAACCGCCTTCCTTCTCCAGTTCGCCGCATATTCGGATTATCTCTTCCCCGGTGTAGCTCTCCTTATCTTCAAGTGCTGCGGCATTTACTTTTTTGCCTATGAGCTCTCTGGCTACATCTATACCAATACTCTGTGCATAAGTGTCTACCAGCTCACTTTTCCTCATTTTCATCGCATATCTCTTTCTCTGCACCATTCCCTAAACTATTCTCTGCACTATGCGGTCCTGCTGCCATCTGGCAGGAGCAGGACAACAGACGTGGTGTTGTGAAAGCCGCTGAACTGTCCAGGCTCAAGGCGAAGCTCGCCATACGTCTCCCAGCCCAGAATAGGGACTCCGGGCAGAACTTTCTTGAAACGGTCCACAGCTTCATGGAATCTGTCACCAAGCATCAACTGCCTAACTGCGCAGTCAAAAACAAGCATCCCTGCAAATTCAAAGTAACCTGCATTCTCAGCAGACTCTTTTGCTAATACGGCAGCACCTTCCGCGGCGTTGATCTGGTTTTCATGGTCGCTGCCATCCATAATTCTAAAAATAGATCCTTCAGTGATCCCGCAGGTAAAATTGAGAGCGCCGTCATCGTTTATACTAACGGGCCATCGTATCTTGTACTGACCTTCCTTTTCAGTCGCAAGACCAAGCGAGTAATTGGTGAAAAACTGCGCAATCTCCACCGGATCAACAAGTTTTTCTACGTCCACACCCCTATTCCGGGAGATTTCGGCAGTTTCTTCCTTCCACACATCCCATGCAGGCGCATCATTGATCTCATGGAGCACGTTTGTCTGCGCCCTCGTCACCTTGTGTGCCCGGCTTATAGGCGTGTGCCCGTGCTTAACACCGGTGAAGAGTGGCATCTTCGATGCAAACAAACAGACACTGAGCGCATCGGTGGCAACGCGATCGTTACAGAAGACAAAAGTCTCCTTCATCTTGAAATCATCGCCCGCCATACCACCAACGATTCTCATCTTCCGGTCAAGAATATACGAGGCGAGCAGCGCGACCTCCTCGCCCACACCGGATAAGCCATCAATCATGACGATTGCAGTCATATATGGATAGTCTACCACCTCATCAGGCAGTTTTGCTGCAATTTCCTTCACTGCTGATTCCGGATCCCGGGTTACACCTTCTGCTATGGCAGTGAATATTTTAATCTCGTCTGACGAGAGTAAACCCACAGCCACGCTTCCGCTTTCAATTTTCCTTTCGGTAAACTCTCCTGCTGAAGAAGCTCCGATCAAAAGCGCATCGCCGGTGACTTTCCTCACCGCACTCACAACTTCCCGGGGATCGTACTCGCTTGAGGAATATATAATGGATAAATCGATCCTTCTGTCTTTTAATTCCTCTTTTGCTTGCATTGCGGCTTCTCTGGCTACCACTGCAGCGCCACCAGTTCCAATGCATAGTCCAGTTGCTAATTTTGTTGGCATGATTCCAGTCCCACTTCCAGAGTTCTATGTTCAGTGTTTGGGGCACAGTTACTTAATGGTTGCGATTTTTCGAAAAGCTTCCGAAACCCGAACGCTCTCGGAAAAAAGATCGTTTTGAGCGTGATGCCACGTCCCATACACCGCCAGAGTTATCAAAGCCGTACAGAGAGTACATTCTTATCCGCACAGTTGAAATACGATATCCAAATGACAGTACACCAGCGGGTCACGCAGACCGTTGAGGACTCACACATCATCTATACGCAGCATACTGATAAGACCAAAAAAACGATCGATTACGATTATAAGCGGTGCTGCGGCTGCGGAGTCTGCGTCGATCTCTGCCCAACAGACGCACTCGAGCTCAGCGACATGCAGGCTATCGGGACCGGATTGGATGCACCGCCCGTGCTCCTTGATCCGGATAAATGCTCATTCTGCGGGATGTGCGCAGCATTCTGCCCGACAAAAGCAGTTAAGATGGATATTGATGGGGAGGATTCCCTAAAACGAGAATGCTATCCACATATCGAGCCAAAAGCGCAGGCAAATGAAAACTGCCGTCCGTGCAGCCTCTGTGAGCCAGTATGCAGCGCGGATGCGATCAAAGTCGAATACACGTTTCCGAAGAAAGAGGAGATCCTACCCTTCAGAGAGGGAATAACCGGCGAGATCGAGATCGATACTGAAAAATGCAACTTCTGCGGCATCTGCGCATATTTCTGTGATGCATTCATACTGATTCCAAAGGAAATGGGTGAAATAACCCCGATCGATCCAGTACCATTCGAAAACATCATTATCGACGAAGACAATTGCGATTACTGCGTGTTCTGTGAGGATATCTGCCCGGAAGACGCAATCAAGGTCAAGGGCACGAGAGATGTAAATGTGCCCACACCACACGTATCGGGTACGCTTTCTGTCAGCGACGACTGTGTGGCATGTGGCTGGTGCAAAAGCGTCTGCCCTTACGAGGGTATCGACGTTTTCAAGCCGTTTAAAGGTGAAATCCGGCTGATTGAAAACCATCTCGGGAAATGCGACCCGCTTGGCTGCCATGCGTGCTTCAATGTCTGCCCTGCGAATGCGTGGTATGTTCCTCCGGATAAAAAAATCGAGATTGTGCCGGACCTATGCACCTTCTGCGGCGCATGTGTGAACGCATGTTGGCTCGACGCGATCACGGTTGGTCGGACAGCGGTTGCGCATACGCCATTATGTGACGCCGCATGGAGCACGGAGTGGGAGCGAAGCATCGATTGCATCGTTTCAGGAGAGCGGATGCGCCCCGATCACTCGCATGTGGTTGCTGCGGACGTTCCAGAGCGGGAGGTAATCCCAGTACCCGCGATACCGGTCATCGATCCTGCCCTGCTTGAAAAAGCGCAGGAGCGGATCGATCAGATCCTGCCGGTGCTTGCCAACGCAAAGACCCGGAGAGCGTGGGAGATTGCTTGAAGGGTTAGGATTCTGGCATATACCTCAAGTCGCCACCATATATAGGACCATACGTGCATCAAGCGCGTTTACATAGCCATTTTTATCCATATCCGCTACTGGCGTATATTCCCCGCAAACCGCGATCCCGAGTACAATCACGACATCGGCACGGGTGATGTCGCCATCGTGATTCAGGTCGCCACGGGCGGCGGTTATGGTCACTGTGCGGTTCGATGAGTGTTCTCTGTTATCATCGTCTGTCACGGTCAGATTTACGTTGTAATCGCCTTTTGAAGTGTATGAATACATGGCGATCTTCTCTGATGTGGTTGTCATGTTTCCGTCGCCAAAGTCCCATCTGTAGTCGGTTATGTTTCCATCGGAGTCTGTAGAGTCAGATGCGTCGAATGTCACTATTTCACCTGCAAGCGGATGTTCCGGCGAATATGTGAAGTTTGCGATCGGCGGCTGGTTTTCTGCTGCGGGCACACGCATTATGTGAACCGTGAAATCGGAGACCGGCTGCGGACCAATGCAGGGTCGAGTGTTACACTCAGGATAAGCGGTGGCTTCTCCCGAATGAAACGTGATGCTGATACGCTGTTCCGCGCCGCTATGCGTACAGTTCTGTCCCGGATACAATCGATAGCAGTCCACCTCTTTATGGCCGGTTATGTTGACGATGGTTACGCTGGTATAATCTGCCACGCAGTTACACCCACCACAATCAGAACAATTGGGCTTACTGTCGTATTCCAGCGTATAGCCACCAGCTAATGGTGGGTTGGGGGGTTTCTGGAAATAAGGTTCCAGAAAATTAGGATCACCGTATATATCGGTTATGATCTTCTCTGTACTCGATTTCATCTTCCCGAGACCTATGACCCAACCAGAGATCTCCGGAAAGCCAAGTATCTCCACATAATCCCCTGCGTCAACCTCATCAACCGCGTCGTTATTCGGGGATGTCCATTTTGTCGTGGCGTTGCTTGGCTGCCATTCATTACCTACCCACTTGTGCGTTGTTTCGACTTCAAACGTATTAGCTCCAATATCTTTTTCGACCACGGTCCCCAGGTATCCTTCCGGATAAAATACCGCAGATGCAGGTCCTGCAAAAATACCGGAAAGCGCGAATGCCACACAGAACCAGACCATATAGTGTTGTATATTTCTATTCATTATAATTTTACCCATACTAATCAACGGCATACGGTTCAATTGCTGCCTTTCTGACGGGGAATCGCCACGAGCAGTGCCCCCCGTATGCATATCATGATAGAACCCATAGTATAATAAACCTTTTCGCACCCCATAACTGGCGGTTGGTCCGTGCGCGGAGTTTACGTATGACTTGCGTGCCATTGGGTTGCATTAATAAGTGACCCCACCCGAGATGAAAAACCATGCAGCTAACAATTAATCACGAGATCAAGTACCAGCCGGGTACCCAGAGGGTTCTAGACTACGAGACAACGCTTTCCAATGTTGCGAAACTCCTTCCTGATATCGGAGTGACCGAACTTACAGACATCACGCATCTTGACAGAGTCGGGATTCCTGTGATTGCGGCAAATAGACCAAGTGCGGGTTGTGGTGCGATAACTGTGTACTCAGGCAAGGGCGCAACTCCCATTCATGCGCGGATATCTGCGATAATGGAGTCTGTTGAGCGATGTTTTGCCGAGATACCAGAAACAAATGCTGATTTCAAAGATAAAACGTTTAATAGGGATACCCTCATCGATTCTTATGAAAATCTTGGGGGGGAAAATGCGATCGACCCTGAAACACTGTTTCTTCCTGAACCGCTTCCGGACAACACGAAACTCGAATGGACACCCGGGTGGGACCTGTTAAGTGAGAGCGAGATACTTGTACCGTCCAACGCTGTATATCACCCCTACACTCGCGGAATGTTCCTGTTTCGCAGCAACACAAACGGGCTTGCTTCTGGTAACACCATCGAGGAAGCCATTGTGCACGGGTTGCTCGAAGTGATCGAGCGAGACGCCCTGAGCATAACCGAATATTCACGGAACACTGGCAGGGAGGTTATTCTGCATGAAGACGACGGTGTGGTCTACGATCTGAAAAACACGTTTGAAAAGGCTGGCGTCCCTGTAAAATTGTGGCTTTTGCCATCGGTAACAGGGATAGCGGTCGTGGTTGCTGTGCTCGATGATATCAAGACCCGGGACCCAACGATGCTGGTGATGGGCGCGGGCGCGTATCTCAACCCAACACACGCGGTGTATCGTGCGCTTACAGAGGCTGCGCAGTTCAGGCTGTCGCAGATATCAGGTGCGCGGGAGGATGTGCAGAATCGGACAGGATTTGTCGAGGGTGCCGGGTACGATCGCATGAAACGGATGAACAAATTCTGGTATGCGGACGGTGAGACTATTGAGCTTGCAAAGATTCCTGACATCTCGTCAAACACACCTGCGAAGGATATCGAGTCGATTACGGAAAGACTCCACGATGTAGCACCATACGCGATCGTCGTTGACATGTCCCAGCCATGGATTGATGTACCAGTGGTTCGGACGATCATCCCGACCTTTGAACTGTATACGGTGGACCGCGAGCGAATTGGCAGTCGTGCGATAGCGGCGCGAAAAGAGCGGGGGCAAACGGCTATGTGTGCAAGATGGGATGCGAGGCATCGCAGACGGATGAAGAAAAGTGCAGGCAATCAGTGATCAAGGTTTTCTGTCGTCGAAGTATATTCAGATCCGCCCTCGCACGCAACTTGAAATTCGCAGCGAGATACGCTTGAGTTTCCGAGTTGTCCTTAACTACAATTGCAGCATGTTGGCTGGTTGATCACAAATCCACGACTCCCCCCATTCTCAACAAAATCGATCACGATGCTCCTTAGCGACGGTTCAATTTTTTGATCGATGAACGTGTTTATTCCGTTGAGATCGAGCACAACATCACGGTCACGCTGGAGATCGCCGAGTTCAAGACCGTAAGTAACACCCCGATCGCTTATCCCTGCCACATAGATGCGAAGACCATAATCAACGCGGTTTACCCTGTTTTCTGCTTCGAGGATGGTTTTTAGCTCGTTTATTGCGGGTTTGGTAATTGATACCACAGCTTTCACCACCTTAGTGCTACTCTCGACGGATAATGACGGGCTCGAAGGGATTTGAACCCTTGGCGAATGGGTTAAGAGCCCACCGCTCTGCCTGACTGAGCTACGAGCCCATCGGATGTGCTATTATCGTTCGGGGTATATAAGTTTGGTGCTCGAATCTCGCAGCAGGTGATCTGCCAGAACGATGGCAACCATCGCCTCGGCAACCGGTACAATCCTGGGCGGGATTGTCGGGTCGTGGCGCCCTTTTATCACAATCTCTGCCCCATCCATCGTCCGCAGATCGACAGTCTTCTGGGGCATGGCTATGGACGGCGTTGGCTTGACCGCGATCCTGCACACGACAGGGGCACCGGTCGCGAGTCCACCAAGGATGCCGCCCGCATTGTTCGTTTCAGGCGTCACGTCCCCACCGGGGTCTAAAATCCCGAATGCGTCATTCATTTCACTTCCCATCATCCCCGCACACCGAAAGCCAGCTCCGATCTCGACGCCTTTCACCGCGCCGATGCCCATCAGGGCTTTTGCGAGATCCGCATCAAGCTTATCAAAGACCGGTTCCCCGATGCCGGCCGGAACGCTTGTTGCTATGATCTCAACGATGCCGCCAATACTGTTGCCAGATTCACGCGCACTGCGCACCAGTTCAAGCATTGCAGCGCCTGCATCAGGATCAATACACCGAAGCTGCGACTCCTCGATCCGTTGTTTCATCTCGGAAACTTTATGCGCATCATACACCCCGGATGGCGTAATCCCTGACTCCGCGCTCCGTATTCCACCAAGCTCGATGACGTGTGCGATCACGTCGATGCCGCGCTCGGCAAGTATCTTTCTGGCAACCGCTCCTGCAGCCACTCGTCCAACGGTTTCGCGTGCAGACGCGCGCCCACCGCCGCGGTAATCCCGGATCCCGTACTTGACCTCATAAGGGTAATCTGCATGTCCGGGGCGTGGCGTGTACCGCAACTCATCGTAAGGAGATGAATCGACGTTTTTGTTCCGGACGATCATTGAAATTGGGGTGCCGGTTGTCTTTCCCTCGAAAACCCCTGAAAGGATGGTGACAATGTCCGCTTCCTTCCGGGGCGTCGAAATATCACTTTGTCCGGGACGGCGGCGGTCGAGATCCTTCTGGACATCTGATTCTGCAAGTGGCATACCCGGCGGGCAGCCATCAACGACGACACCGACCGCGGGTCCGTGGCTCTCGCCCCATGTTGTTATGCGAAATATCGTTCCGAATGTGTTTCCTGACATTTTTATCTCCCGTCCCAGCCGCGGCGACCCGCGGTTTCGAGTCATGGGGCATTGCCATGATTAAGATATAAGTAACTGGTGAATATCTAAAAGTTTTCCCCTCTGGTATTTTTCGCTTTTATATCCTCCATGTCAGCGCACACCCAAGCAGTTTGGGACCTCAGGAAAAATCTTGAATGGCAAACACAATATCAGATCATATCGATAAAATACTGGTGCACTCGCGTATCATGCACCATCTCCGGATGGAATGCAAGCGCAAGCACACTGCCCTGTTGTGCGGCAACCACATAATCGTCGATCCGTGCAAGCGCAGAGACCCCGTCGCCACACTGCATGATCGCAGGTGCACGGATGAAGATCGCAGGAAAGCCGTCCCCGATACCTGAAATGTCGATGGATGTCTCGAATGAGTTATACTGCCGCCCAAAAGCGTTCCTTTTGACCTCTATATCCATTATGTCAAGTGAACGCTGTTTTGTTCGCGCTATTTCACCGTCACCGTATTTTGCAAGCAGCACAAGCCCTGCGCAGGTGCCAAGCACCGGAATACCGGATTTAACCGCATCCCTAATCTCGGTTGCGATGCCTTCATTCCATATAAGCCGTGCAAGCGTGGTACTCTCCCCGCCGGGCAGCACGATGGCGTCACAGTCTGAAACAAGCCCCTCATGTTTGATCAGGATGATCTCGCCATGATCATCCCGTTCGGCAAACGCACGCTCAAGCGCGTGAGCATGTTCTGCCACATTTCCCTGAATCGCAATGACACCGATCAACATCAGTCACCGCGTCTTTTGTGACAATGGATAAATGTTTTGATG
>JAYEGZ010000075.1:6439-14198 GCA_034659315.1 Methanobacteriota archaeon | reverse complement strand
GCGCCCGCGACGCTTGAGATACTCTGTGGCTCGGGGTTGTTGTGGGGCTACGGGAGCATCGAACATGAATTGCTGACGCCAACCGGCGCCGCTATTCTTGCGCATCTGACATGTCCGGACCCTGACCATAACCTCGCTGCCCCGGTGAACACAGCCTCACGGTCCGGGCGCTCTGCAATACGTGCAGGATACGGCGCTGGAAAGGCAGATCTAAAGATTCCAAACGTTTTGCGTGTTATTCTTTGCGAGAACGAACACCACAATGCCGGACTTCTGCAGGACGACATCGCGGTGCTCGAAACGTCGGTCGATGACGTAACCGGAGAGGTGCTTGGCAGCCTGATCGAGGAACTGATCGCGATGGGGGTGCATGACGCGATTATGATCCCTGCAACGATGAAGAAAGGGCGGAGCGGGCATTTGATCCAGGTGATCACTAAATCAAGCGATTCCGCACGGGTTGCACGTCGGATCATCGAGGAAACTGGCTCGCTTGGCGTGCGCATATCACCAACCAAGCATAGATTGATCGCAAATCGGAGAATCTCGGCGATTGATGTTGAGATCGGCGGCAGCAAGTATGTGGCTGCGATAAAGATCGCAACCGACGATTCCGACAATGTCCTGAACATATCCGCTGAATTTGAGGATGCAAAGAGGATTGCGCGTCTCGCGGGCGTTCCGGTGCGAGAAGTGATGCGCAGAATCGTGGATCAAGCATGGAAACGCGATTTTTCTGAGATTTGAGAATCTACCAGTGAATTGCCGGCCAGAGTGTCCATCTACCCTTATCACAACATCAACATTTACATCCGACGCCCTCCAAATATAGAACCAATGCCTGAGATGCCGTCCGACGATCCGGTCGAGATTCTGGTGCGCCTTGCAAAGGACCGCGAGATTGACCCGTGGAACATCAATATCATCAAGGTTACAGACAAGTTCCTGCAATATCTCGAGAAACAGCAGTTCGATCTGAGTTATTTCGGGCGGACACTCCATTACGCTGCGATCCTCCTCCGAATGAAGGCTAACGCTGTAATAGATGATGAAGAGCAAGTAGAAGAAAAAATAGAGGAGTTTGATCACTTTGATGTTGAGGAGTATCCGATACCAGAACCGCAGATACGCAGGCGATCAAAACGACCGGTGACGCTCGACGAGCTGATTTCCGAGCTGAAAAAGGCGGAAAAAGTCGAATTGCAGAGAAAAACGCGAAAGAAGGTTGTGGAAAAGAAACCATCGATTACGACCGAAGATGTTCTCAAAATTGCGCACGAAGAGAATATAGAACAGACCATCGCGGAGGTGCAGATGGTTTTGCACGAAAAATTTAAGCACAGTGACGTTGTGATGTTGGGCGAGTTGCTGGATCCGGATACCGACTCGATTCTCACATACATATCGCTACTGTTCATGGCGACCAGAAAGCAGATATGGCTGGAGCAGCCAGAGTTGTTCGGCGAACTGTATATCAGGGCGCAGGAATGTGTTTTAGATGTATGATGCAATCGTAGTCGGAGCCGGCATAAGCGGGCTGTTATCAGCGCTCGCACTTGGAAAGCATGGAAAGAACGTGCTGGTCCTAGAAAAGAGTGGATGCGTTGGTGGAAATTGCAACAGTTACTGTGTCGACGATTTTTGGGTTGATACGGGACCCCACGCGATCACCCACCTGCTCAAAGGTCCACTTCGCATGTTGATGGATGAGTATTTTGATTATATCCCAGCGTTCGTTGATTATGGTACCTATTATGCCCGTACACCTGCCGGCATCCGCCCGATACCATCGAACTTGCGCGAGTTTGTGACGTTTGACGCGCTCCCGCGAAAAGACCGCCTGATGCTGTCCCAGGCGCTGACAAAAGCATTAACACTCTCCACATTCGGCATTGACACGTCAAAGACGTCTATATATTCCTGTTTACCGCGTCATCTGTCCAAACAAACCTACGATTTTGTTGACACGATCGCATATTTCCTTTCAGGAAAATCCATGAAAGAGACCTCCGTTTACCGCGTTCTCTACGGCAGCAGTTTTGTGCGAGACAGCGCGATGTATGAAACCGCGGACCAGCCGATAGCAGACCAGCTTGCAGAGCAAATAACAAATATAACTGGTATTCGCAGGCTAATCACCAATAAAACCGCTCATGCACAGGCATATCCAAGAGGCGGTCTCAAAGCGATGCTCAACTCTGTGTTGCATTCACTCCCGGATAATGTCGAGATCAAGACGAATGCGTGCGTTGACCGAATTCTATTCAAAGATGGGGTCGTATGCGGTGTATCTACGGATGATGAGTCTTATGACACAGAGATCGTTATCCATTCAGGGTTTGCAAAGGATCTTCCAGCGCTCATCGAAGATCTCCCTGCCAAGTATCTGCATGACCTCGGACAGATAGATCAGGCACTAAGCATGTGTATCTGGCTCGGACTCTCACAACAGATGAAAGAGTTCGATTATACGGGTTCTGAAATATGGTTTCAGGAAAAAGCGTACTGGGCAATGCCAATAAGCAATTACTCATCCACGATCGCTCCGAAAGGGAAGCAACTCGTTGGATTCATGTTTGTTGTGGAGGACTCGGTGAAACGCGAGAAAGAGAGGGCATGGGATACTTTGCACAGGGTATTTCCCGGCATCGAAAAATACATCGAGATGACTCATTACCAGGTTACAACCCCTGAGAAGGCTGCTGTGAGCATTAAAGGCTACATCCCCGAGGTCAGGACCCCTCTGAAGAACTTATACCTCGTCGGGACCGATGCCGCTGCCGAGAGCATGGGCATCACGAGAGCAGCTTATTCTGTGCTCGATCTGATCAAATGCATGAAAGAAGATGGTTATATAATGCCTGGCAGACCATGACTCCAGCAAACCGCACCATAAACCGGTCTGCAGACAAGTCCACGAACCCGCAAATCATGTTCGCGATATCGAGAATCGAGAATATGATGTATCAGGTGACCTTCGATCCCTCTCTGCAGAAAGGCTTGATTGCAGCCAATGTTTCAGTCATAGATGAGGCTGATCTCAATGACGTGCTATTTACCTTCAGGAGAGTGATGGGTGGTGGACTTGCGGTCGGATCGTACATCAAAGTGATCAGAGATCCCTCCTCGATCGGGGAAATCGTCTTTAACGACCGTGAATGTGCAATAGTGACGCCGTGCAGTATCACAATCGATGGCGTCCTGCTCAAAAGAGGAATCCCGGTACGACCCGTATTCGGAGGTATCGTGCAGATCGAGAACGGAGTTCCTGTGCGGTTTACTGACATTTTGACTTACGAGAGCACCACTATTGATCCAATTGACGTGCTTATGTCGCAGGACCTGACATCAGTAACCGACGTCATCGCAACAGGATCCGGAAAGATCCTTGCAAATATGAGGATTGTGCCTATGCATGCACGAGAACGGGTCGAATATGCGCTCGACACGTTGAAGTCGGCTAACTTTGACAGCATCCTCTGGGTGAGTGAGCCAAACACGGATGTACTCGGCGTCCCGATCGAGCGCGACCACGTTGGCATCGTTGCAATCGGCGGGACGAATCCAATGGCAGCGGTGCAGGAGCAGGGCACACCGATTCGCACCCACGCGTTCTCAGAACTGGTCGATGTTGGGGAGATGGAGACCATCATATAAACGATTTTTTCACAAAAAATCGAGTAAAAACTGCCCTTCGGGTGGGGGCTGGTGATACACTTTTTCGTATTACGCGAGATTAACTATTTTTTCGAGTATCATGCATTTGGGTGAACTCAGGCTGGCGATATACTTTTAGTATTACGCGAGATTAACTATTTTTTCGAGTATCATGCATTTGGGTGAACTCAGGCTGGCGATATACTTTTAGTATTACGCGAGATTAACACAGAAATCTTGTGTAATCTTGTGGTTCCGTATGTGTTTAGCTGAGGCGAAAAAACCACGCGATTGACAGGGGAGATGATTGTACATACAAGAACGGTGAGGTGTTTGCACTTTATATCCAGCCGCCCCATACATTCTCGTGCAAATCTATGCAGTCTTGTAGTTAGCTAAACGTATGTAATCTACCGAATATCGTGCCACACGTCCGTTCCGTTTTGTAGAACTCAAATATCCAAATAGCTTGCTCACTGCCCCCGCGCTTCCCAGGGGTAGCCAGAATCACCATAAAATAATTGCAATCGCCGATAGTTTAAAAAATCAGTTCCGGCGACCTGTCAGCGCGCAAGTCCCCGGGAAAATTGTAAACGATGTGCCAAGCCTTCCCGATCACTTGTTCAACAGAGATATCGACTCATCAGGCATCGCAACGTAAGGAATCGCACCAAGCGCGCCGATAACACCGTTACCGTTGAGCCAGACATCTATGCCAGCATCTTTTGCGCATTCCATCGCGTACTCGCGGGTGAGCGTCCTGCTCTTGCATGATCGCCCGTAATCATCGAGCACATTCCCATCGAAGCCTGAAAGCGAGACCATCCCGGTCTCATCAGATACTGAGTATTCGGTCAGCAGATCCCGGATCTCGGCAAGTACCTGTTTTGCGCCGCTCCCCATACATGCAAATTCAAGTGCAGTCGAGACGCAGTTCTGGGTCTTTGCAGGCACCGGGTGTAACTGCACAATCGAATGCGATAGGTATCGCGCTGCTTCGCAATCCACAAGGGAAGCGATGTTGTGCGCAAGGCACCATGTCGCGCCGACCTCCTTTGAATCGGTGTCATCGATGCCAATGATCAGCCGACTCCGTCTCGGAACCGTGATCGTGCCGCTCCCGACCTTTCCGCCGCCTGACTCGCTGATATCATACGCAAGCACGCCGTCAGCCATTGCACGGCACGAGGTTGCGCCGACACCGCCGCCGCCAAGACCCGCGTACGTGATCTCAACTTTGTCATCGTGCACGTCCACGCACTTGATGCCGCCTGCCGCGTGCGACGCCTCAAGATTCAGATCGCAGCCACCGGACCTGCAGAGGTACCGGATGGTATTTCCAATAACCTTTGTGCCGATTACAAGAGGGCTTTTTGCATAATGGTACCGTGCCCACGCAGAACCGCCATAGCAACTGGAAAACTCTATAATCTCGACAAGACTGTTCTCGTCGTTGCAGACTGCATATATCGCCTGATACGGCACCGTGTACGGATCTTCAATCATCATCGCTCACTCGTATCCGCCTTTTGCCTCAAATTCGAATGTGTGAACTGCGAGTTTGTTCAGATCAAGCTCATCATACTTGTATTTACCTGAAATGATCTCGTCTGTGTTTGTATCCTGCGGAAATGTCCGCAGCACTTTACCTGTTATTGATTCCATGATTGTCTTCCCTTCAGTTGGATTTACTATCATTCTGTGGGGCGTCACATGAACCCTCTCAACCATCTCATAAACATCGGATTATTCTGTGGATTATTCTATGGTCTGCCATCATTTTAATACCAGCGCGACCAATCTGAGAGAGCATGGAACCGGTGATCTGGACCGAGAAATACCGACCAAAAACGTTCGATGAGATCGTTGGGCACGAACACGTTAAATCCAACCTGTTACGTCTGATCGAATCGAACAATCTCCCGCATCTGGTATTGTACGGGGAAAAGAACACGGGAAAGAGATCCGCGGTGCTTGTTCTGGCGAAGATGCTTTATGGGGAACAGTGGGAGAGTAACCTTGCCATATTCGATGCATCCAACTTCTTTGACCAGGGAAAGAAATATCTCGTATCTGATCTACGATTCACCAGGATTATCGGGACTGATGATCCAAAAAAGATACGCAACACCGTAATCGGTGTATTTAAGGAAGTCATCAACGAATATGCAGGCATGGCTTCCATCGGTGCCGATTTCCGGATGGTGTTCATCGACAGTGCAGAGGCATTAAGCCCGGATGCGCAACATGCTCTCAGGCGGATCATGGAGAAATACTCGGCGACGTGCAGATTCGTCCTGTCTGCAACGCATCTGCCCCGACTGATACCGCCGCTGCGATCAAGAGGGCTTAACCTGTTCTTTGATCGTGCAAGCAGCGACGCGGTCGCCTTGCAGGTCAGGCGGATAGCAGAATCCGAGAACATCTCCATCACTGATGGTGGGGTCGATGCGATCGCATACTACGCGCAGGGCGACCTTGCGTGCGCGATCATGACGCTCCAGATCGCAAGCATGGTGCATGACACGATCGATGCGAACACGATATACGAGATCAATCTTGAGCACACCCCTGAGGATGTTGTGCAACTGCTACATGCGGCGATGGCAGGAGATTTCAAATCGGCAAGAAAACAGATCGACAAACTGCTGATGGGTGAAAGCGGTGCGGATATTACAGAACAACTGCGCAAGGTTACAGAGGATAAGGGATTTGACAGTAAACTTGCAGCAAGGCTTGCGATGCACCTCGCTGAAACTGACATAAACCTGATACATGGAAGCGATGAGCGCGTACAACTCGAAGCGTGGGCAAGCAGGGTACATGCGATCATAAATATGTGAAGAGTTTTGTGAGGTGTGTATTAACTCCCAAATATTTAATAGTCTCGCAGTCATATTATAATCACGATGTGGGAAAGTGGTGGAGTTCGGCGTTTGCATTCGAACGAGGGTGCCCAGAGCAGCATTGACTTCCTGACCGGAGTTGTGATATTTATGCTTACCCTCACCTATCTCATGGTGCAGATTCCCTCGATTTTTGCGCCGTTCCAGACCCAGAGCACCGATCTTCAGCCGGTTGCATACCGCACGGGCATGATTCTTGTGGAGGATGCCGGGTGGTGGGCTGATAGCAGCATTGGTCAGGGTGGCACAGACTGGGAGAATGTTTCGCATGATAATGTCTGTAGAATCGGGCTTGCGGCAAACAAGCACAACCCAAGCAACTTCTCAGAACTGATGAACCGCGGAAAGGTATGCATTTTGAGTGAAAACAAGATAAAAGCGCTGAACATGACATACACGAACCAGACGGCACACAACTGGATACGGGACTGGCTCGGGTTGAACATCACCCGGATATACGCATACAATATCTCGCTGCAACATCTGAACGGCACGACCGCAGAGCCTATGTTTATACCAAACAACACGCACCCCGCGCTCTGCATTGGTAACCAGATCCCGGAAACAACAGAAGTCGAAAAGATGGAACGTCTGGTGGCTATCGAGGGCGACTCCGAAGCCCGGTGCCTGAATCTCGGTGCCAGCGCCAACACATCAAGCGTCGACCTGATATTGCCAAAACTGAGTTCGTTTGTGATCAGAGTCGGACCAGGTGACTTCCGTGAAGCAAACCGGACGGCAGACGCCCGGGTGAATGTTATTCTGGACAATACCAAACACAACAATGTATCAGTCATCAACAAACACGATGAATCCGGCATCTCCGGCCTCTACGTCGCTGGCTGGCACGCATTTAACAAAACCGTGATCGATAGCTATCTCTGCGACTCAAATAACATCACAATAAACGCTGCATGGTGTAACGTGTCGTATATGTGGGTCAACCGGTCTGACTGGGGTGAGTCAGTGGGTAATATCTCGATGCCATCTGCAAAGCTGGTGGTGTGTATATGGTAAGCGATTTTTTCCCACGATTTTTTCACAAAAAATCGAGTAAAAACTGCCCTCTGGGTGGGGATGGGTTGCGCGATGAACATGCTCAACCCGAAAGCTACACGAAAGAAAATAGAAGTTGTGAGCCGGGTGGGGCGGGGGTGCGCGATGGGCGTGTTCAGCCCGGTACCCGTGCATGGATA
>JAYEGZ010000075.1:0-6339 GCA_034659315.1 Methanobacteriota archaeon | reverse complement strand
GGGTGGGGATGGGTTGCGCGATGAACATGCTCAACCCGAAAGCTACACGAAAGAAAATAGAAGTTGTGAGCCGGGTGGGGCGGGGGTGCGCGATGGGCGTGTTCAGCCCGGTACCCGTGCATGGATATGCTTTGTTGGATTGACGGTGGGGTCACATGTTGCGTGACAATCGCGCTCAACTCCAGACGCTTGAAGGGTTTGCCGCAGCTCTCTTGATGGTCGGCACGGTTTATCTGGTGGTGAGCGCGGTGACGCTCTCTGTGCCGCAGACAGAACTTCATGTGGATGCCCAGCTCAAGACGTATGGCAGGGATGCGCTTGCGATACTGGATGCTCAGATGCCACCTGTGGATGAAGGGGATTATTATACGAGTTCGCTTAAGAATTCGGTGGTTGACTGGGTGAACGGGGTTGCAGGTGCGACGTGCTTTGGGACTGCTGAGTTTGTGCCATCGAATCCGGGTGTCAATAAAACGTCGTATCGGTTCGAGTTCAGAACTCCGGCGGGTTGTACTTACAACAATACCCTCACTGTGTCAATACCGAACAACACCATAATTAGCCACGCTTATGTCACGCTCACAGGGATGCCAAGGTTAAATACCACCCCCTGCACCGACCCACACATCGGCAAAACACTCCCGCTAGAGTTAAACTCCCCGTCTGGCACCCCCGATCACTTCGGCTGCTCGATAGCACACGGCGATGTGAATGGCGATAATATTCCTGACATGGTCGTCGGGGCTTACAGGAACAACTCCAGTTCCGGGGTGGTATACGTGTACTACGGCAACAACAGCAGCATTGCGGTATGGGAGACTGCGCTGCCGGACATCACGATCAAAAATCCGGGCGCACCAGGAGTAGGAGACCATTTTGGTTGGGCAGTGGCATGTGGGGATGTCAATGGCGATTGTTTTGATGATGTGATCGCGGGAGCGCACAAAAACGACAGCACTCAGGCAGATACCGGTGTGGCATACATCTACTACGGAGATACGGCGATGGGCGCTCCGGATGTTACGATAGGCGACCCTGCTGCGAGCATGGGCAACGACGATGATTGGTTTGGATATTCGCTTGCGTGCGGTGACGTGAACGGCGACGGTTTTGATGATGTGGTGGCTGGGGCGCCGGGCGTGAACAGGGGGGCGGGGGCGATTGCAGGAAAAGTGTATATATATTATGGTAATGATTCATTGGGTACGATTCTGACTGCCGGGGATGTGGACGTCGCACTCTACAACCCTTATGCAAGCAGCGATTTCTTTGGCATCTCTGTTGCGTGTTTTGATATCGGCGGATCAGATACGCAAGACGTTGTTGTCGGCGCAAACAACTCAAGCAGCGTATATGCTTATTTTGGTGGATCAATGCCATCGCTCATCGACTCGATCGACGGCGTGAACATGACGTTTCACGGTGCGGGCAACTCCATATTCGGTATATCGGTCGCAAAAGCAGGCGATGTGAATAAAGACGGCGCAGATGACCTGGTCGTTGGTGCGCCGGATAACGATAGTGCGTACATATTCTACGGCGGATCATTGCTTGACAACGAGTCTGACATCAATCTGACCGGAGCATCGGGGTCTGGCTTCGGGATATCAGTATCCGCATCCGGAGACGTCGATTCTGATGGATACGGTGGTGTGGTTGTCGGGAGATCTGATGAGACGGTAGAATCATTCTATGATGCCGATCTCGGGATCGGATCGATCTCTCTATCGAAAACCGATGCAGATTTTGGCATCGTTGTCGCAAGTATCGGCGATGTGAATGATGATACTATACCGGACATCGCAGTCGGTGCGCCCGGTGCCGGAAAGGTCTATGTATACACGCCGCGGTTCCCCGAGACACCGTGGCTTGCTGTTGGAAATGCAACTGATCTTGCAAATGGGGATGGAACAAAGGTCTGGGAGTACACGACTGTGATAAAGACGGATGACGGCAACAAGAGTGGGGGAATACCGATACATGCCGGCAATTCCACTGACAAGACGCTTCCGATCTATCGGGCGATTGCGACTGATGCAATTCTTTCGATGTATGTCAAGACCAGTAACGCAACCAACATTAGAATCGCGGTGAACGATGTCGAGGTCAATGCGACCAGCCCCGCAATCGACACCGGCGGAAGCTGGACATGGCATAACATCACACTTCCCGGCGATATCACCGAATGGGAGATCGGGAGCAACATACTCACGATCAGTGCCGTATCTGAAACACTTTTTATCGGCAGGGACGACACCGCGGCACACATGATTCGAGTAATCCTCCCGATCACACAGCCGTTTACGACGAGCGAGCGAACCTCCGATTTCGCTGCTGCGATCAATGACTGGATAGATTGCCATGATGCAACCAGCGGCGCGTATGAGGTGCCTTTCCTGCTGCACTCGGATTCATCAGGCGCAATCAATGTGACAAACCTCCGCATAGAGGCAACGCCATCACTAAACGAGAATCTCGATACGCTGCTTCCGGATTTCGTCGAGTACAACGTGATCTTCGCTTATCTGGATACGCTTATTAAAGGGTACCTGTACACGTTCTCAGATGGCAGTTTTGAGAAGACATTGAACTTTACCGGAAATGAAAACCATACTGTTTATATCCAGCTTCCTGATAACACAACATCAGTGTACATGGCGAATCTGGATGTGATCGGGCTTCCCAATGAGTCGATCGGCACAATCAATCTGGAAGTAAATGTTGCGCAGGAGGACGACGTTGCATTCACAGTGGATTCAAATGGGCATATACACATAGCATACAGCAAGAACGCACCACAACTATGGTATCTTAATAATGAGGGTGGCTGGAGTGAAGATGATACGAACAAGATCAGCATAGGCGGCGGGGATACCCGCAATCTCAGCCTCATAATAGATAGGAATGATGAATTGCACGCAGCATTCATCAAAGGGAATCCGGCGAGTATGCAAAGAGTACAATACTCAAGAACTTATGACGGCGAGTGGCTATCAAGCACCATCGACGTGAACGACAGTATTAATCCGCCGCCATCACAGCCAAGTATCGCGGTTGATTCTGCAAACGTGCCACACATCGTCTGGATAGAGAACGCTTCCATCTATTACTCAAACGACACTTCCGGTGCATGGTCCCCTGCCGTGCAACTGAAGAACACTACAAATGCAACAAGTCCGCTACTCGGCATCGATTCAGTTGACATCAAGCACCTTGCGTTTATCGAGAATAAAACGGTGTACTACACGAACACGTCAACAGGTGATTGGAGCGCTCCCGCGCACGTGGGCAACAGCACCAATGCAACAGGCACTGATCTGACAATCGACCAGAGCGATCATGCACATCTCGCGTGGGCAGAAAACGGTACAACAGTATACTATTCAAGCAACACTGGCGGATTATGGAGCCAGAAAGATGCTGTGTACTCAGGGACTGTGGTATCTGATCTTTCGGCGGATACGGATTATAGTGACAATGCGCACATCACATGGGTCGATGATGGATATATATATTATTCTAACAATGCAGCCGGGGCATGGAGTACGCCAGTGAAACTTAGTGATGGGTCTGCGCTCTTTCCATCCATAGCGACCGATGCTTCCGGAAACGTCCATGTTATATGGTGCGAGGGCAAGACATTATATTATTATGGTTATGTTTTATATTACCCGAACAAACCATATATCGCCATACATAACAGCACGATATGGGATTACAATATCAAAGAGATTAACCACGGCGATGGCAAAAACGGCAGTATCGCGCTTGGAGACAATACCACAGACGCATTATGCAAGAACTTTAAGATAGACGGAGAGATTGACGGACCATCATTACTGTCTATCTACGCAAAGGGAAATGATAGCAGCATTAACATCTACATCGATGGCAAGTGGGTCAGATCCGCATTCATACCTACAAATGCAAGCCAGGAGTTTGTGTGGCAGAATATCACCATGCCACCGGGCGCATGGCACACCGGCACAAACCAGCTTCGCATCACTGGCTCCAATCTCAATAACACGTACGGGTATGCAAAGAGCACTGATGGCACGAGTGATTATTATTGCGACAACGGAACCGTGAATAACGGTTTTTATAGCCTTGATTACACCTGGATGATCCGCGTCTATGCTACAGAGTATCGCGGTTCCCAGATGACCAGCGATTTCTCAGGCTCATTAAACGAGCATATCGCTGCACACAACGCATCAGGCGGATACTACAACATCCCGTTCACGGTGCACTCGGATACGAAAGGCAGGATCAAACTATCGAGCCTTCGTATATACTACTACATCCGCGGAAACGAGACGCATGTCATGCAGAAGCGGATCTTCACAAACGGCATGCCGCCGTACAACTCGGTGACTGCCACGAGGCTGGTCACGGTTCAGGATGATGACATCACCGCGTCCGATGCCGAGAAGTGGATGCCTGACGCGAGCATGTCGCCGAAGATAAAACTATGGAACCTTGTCGAGGTCAGGCTGGAGATGTGGTATAAATGATAAGGGACGAAGAAGCACAGTGGATCGTTCTTGCCGGATTTACGATAAGCATATCCCTCGCAGTGCTGATTGTTCTCCTGAATCTCTCGTTCATGTCAGGATACCAGGCATCGCAGGCGCAGATCGAGTTTTCGATGTACGAACTTCGTGAACTGCACGATGAGACCTATGCCGAGGTCAACATCATCGCCATGCAGGATAACATCACCACCAACGAGATCGATGACACGATGGTGAACTACGGAAACCTGCTGTCCCAGTTGTATGCATACCACGGGCAACTGGTGACGACAACGGTGAACACCACCACATCAATGAAAAACGCGACAGCGGCATCGAACTTCGCCGGGGCGTCCAACGATCTGAACGTCACCACCGTAACGATCGAGATCACGTTCTATGACGGGACCACCGAATACACCGAACGGTTGAGCAGCAGTACGATATAAAATGAGGGGGAGGTGCGCATGACAATAACCAATCTAAAAGATAACCGTGCAGTATCATACTCGCTTGAGTATATCATGATCTCAAGCGTATCGATCCTGCTATTCCTATCAGTGATAACGTTGTCCGGTTCGATACTGCTTGATCTTCCGACAGATATTGCGGCAACACAGCAGTTCAATGATGTGGGAAACGATATCGGAACCAAGCTGATCATGTTTTATCTAATCGCGCCTGAAAACGGCACGCTGAGCACGCCGCTTGATATGCCGGCTACCATCGGCGGGCACACATATACTGTGAAGCTATCTGCCACTAATACCACTGATCAGCGGGTAATAATCGATGCGGATGACCTTGATCTCAACATATCATATACAATAAACGGAATCGGTGCGTCCATCCCGATTAATGGGGAGACAAACAGCGCAAGCGGCAAGCACCGACTATGTTTCAACAATACGTGATGATACTTACAGTTACAGGGTGGCAAATATGAATAAAAATAAATTGATCAGATCAGACAGCGCTGTTTCAGAGGTGCTGGGATATACGCTCGTATTCGGGATTGTTATTCTTGCGATCGGACTGATCTATACGGCTGGCATACCGGCACTGCAATCGACAAAGGATGCGACCCAGTTCAAAAGCGTTGAGCAGGGGTTCATGATCATGAATACCGATATTCTGAAGGTCGCTCTCGACCAATCGCCGGTCAGAACGACGAAACTTGGCACCGCGGAGGGCGGTATGCTTGCGTCAGATCCCGCTGCATGTGCCCTGTCGCTTAAGATATTTGAGGGCGGAAACGAGCAGTTCAATGATACCATGCAGATGGGGCGCATCGAATTTGATAGTGGAGTTGGCTCCATAACCTGTGAAAACGGCGCTGTGATCACGAAATACGGGTCCGGGTCGTTCATGGCTGTACAACCACGGATGTTTAAGTCAGATCAGGACCAGATCATGTTTTCGCTGATCAAGGTCAATGATTCGTCCCGGTCTGCTGGCGGCGGCATCTCACAGATCACGATCAGCAATCCGCGGTTCAATGAGAGTCTCTTCAACACTCCTGAGGTCTATGAGAAGGGTGGGGTGAAAATCAAGGTCGATAGCGAATATGCTGATTCCTGGGAGCGATTTCTGAGTAGCGAGTTTGGTGCGACGTTTTCTAACCCGCCCGCCGATTTAACCTCAACCGGCTGGTGTGACACGATATCCTTTAAAAAGCTCGTGGTCGTCGAGTATGTCGTCAGCGTGGAGGTCTGGTGACAAAGGGGCACAATCGCGATACGGGAAAATCGCGGCATGGTGCGGGCGCATACAACAGCGTACAAACATGGAAGCTCAGGCTCAATATGCACGATATGCGATAACC
>JAYEGZ010000074.1:35096-40467 GCA_034659315.1 Methanobacteriota archaeon | reverse complement strand
TCTGAAAAGAGATACATTCCGGCATTCACCAGATTACTGGTGGCACGCTCCGGCTTTTCGATGATTTCAACGATCCTGTCGCCAGACGTCTTTACCACGCCGTATTTGCCAGGATCCTCGATCTCCTTCACTGACATCACAACATCTTCGCGGTGTTTCACCAGGGAACGAACGTCAGATGATTTGACAAGCGCATCCCCGTTCATAACGACGAATCGGTCATCTACAAGATCCTGCACCGTTCCTATCGCGTGCGCCGTGCCAAGTTGCTGTTTTTGCTCCACATAATCAATGTGGATACCCAACTGGCTGCCATCGCCGAAATAATCCCGGATCACGTCGCTTCGGTACCCGACCACGCATACAAAGTCGGTAATCCCCCCGTCCCTCGCCGATTTGATGATATGCTCAAGGATCGGTCTGTTTGCAACTGGAAGCATCACCTTGGGGCAATTTACGGTCAGCGGGCGCATTCTCGTGCCTTCACCGGCTGCAAGGATCACTGCTTTCATTTAGAGCTCCTTTATTATTTTTTCTATGTGCAGATACAGCCTATCGACCACGGCTTTTGTTTTACCTTCAACCGTGATCCTGATCAGGGGTTCGGTGCCTGAGGGTCTTACAAGCGCCCACGCGTCATCAAGCGCGATTCTGACCCCGTCAAGCGTGTTAATATCAGTAAACCCTGTAACCGTGCGTAATTCTTCTTCGATCATGCCCATAACTCCCCCATCACCTGCGCCACCGCGATGGGGCATTGGCAGTGCCCCGCGTTTTATCTCGTACGTAGGTAGCGCTGAGATATGGTCGCTGAATCGCCCCTCTTCCGTGCTGATCATCTCAATGAGCCTGGCTGCGGCATAGATGCCGTCCGGACAGTACGAGACCTTCGGAAATATCCATGTTCCGCTCGCTTCTCCGCCAAAGTCAGCCAGGGTCCGCTTTATCGCCTCTGCAACATACACATCGCCGACACGAGTCCGGGTTATCGTAACGCCGGGCAGCACCGCATCGATTAACATGGACGTATCAACAGGCACGACCATCGATCGCTCTGCCTCTCGCATTCCAAAAAACGCGAGAAGCTTGTCGTTGCTCACGAACCGCCCCCTGTCGTCAACTGCAACCATCCGGTCAGCATCGCCGTCGTGTGCAATCCCGATATCTGCATGCACCTCCTGCACAACCGACCGCAAGACCTTGAGATGTTCTTCTTTGGGCTCAGAACTGCGACCCGGGAAAAACCCGTCGGGCTGGCTGTTTAACGTGATCACGTCGCATCCAAGTTCCCTGAGTAGATACGGCGTCGTCATGGATGCTGCGCCGCACCCGCAGTCAACCACCACCGACATCGGATTCTCGATCCGGGTATGGGAGAGAATCATCGATATGTGGTCAAAAACTGCGTTTTTGTCGGTTCTAACTGGGTTGATGCAATCCCACGACGATAACGGTGTTAATTTGGAATGTGCGCCTCCGACTGACCATTCGAGTGATTGTTCGATAGATTCCTGCTGCCCCGAGTCAAACGCCATCCCATCCGGGTTGAAGAGCTTGACTCCGGCATATTCCGGCGGATTGTGCGACGCGGTGATCATGACACCGCAGTTATGGCTCCTTGCAGCGTAAGCAAGCGTCGGCGTTGCAACCATGCCTACGCGCGTAATCTGGCAGCCCACCGAGAGCAGTCCTGAAACCACCGCGCATTCAATCATCTCTGACGATGTTCGTGGGTCCCTGCCGACCACCACATCGTGGTACTCAGATCCCACTGCCCGCCCGATGCACAATGCCGATTCAGAGGTAATTTCAGTATTTACGACTCCGCGTATCCCGCTCGATCCAAATTTCATGATATCACTCAACCGTAACACTCTTTGCAAGATTTCTCGGCTTGTCGATCTCGCATCCTCTGTAATATGCGACATAGTATGCGAATAACTGGAGCACGACAGACGAGAGTATCGGTGCGATCCAGGGGTCGGCGTCGGGCACACGGAGCACATAATCCACATATCGCTCTATCTCGGTGTCGCTCTCGTTTGCGATGCCGATGACCGTAGCACCCCTCGCCTTCACCTCCTTAATGTTGCCGAGCATCTTTTCATACACACTATCCTTTGTGGCGATCGCGACCACCGGAATCCCATCATAGATCAGTGCAAGCGGACCGTGCTTAAGTTCGCCAGCAGCAAATCCCTCTGCCGGGATATAGGATATCTCCTTTAGTTTCAGCGCGCCTTCAAGCGCACATGGGTAGTTTGCGCCCCTGCCCATGAACATGAACTGGTCTGCGCTTGCAAACAACTTCGCGCATTCGCGTGTCTGGGGCGCATCATTTAGTACGCGCTGGATATTACCACTCATCTGCCGCAGTCCGGAGGCAAGATCATCCAGCTCCGCAGTCGTGATCATCCGCCGCTCGCTCCCGAGCCGGATTGCGATAAGCAGCAACACCGCAAGCTGCGATGTGAATGACTTGGTGGCAGCAACCCCAATCTCGGGTCCGGCTCTCGTATGTATGCACTGGCATTCCCGCGTTATGCTGCTGCCAAGCATATTGACAACCCCCAGTTTCTGGCTGCCCCTTGATCCCGCCTCCCTGATCGCTGCAAGCGTATCAGCAGTCTCTCCTGACTGTGTGATCGCTATTACGAGGTCGCCGCAGTCGATGATCGGATCGATGTACCTGAACTCGGACGCGATCTCGACATCGACTGGGATGCGGGCAAACCGCTCGATTACATACCTTCCGAAGAGTCCGGCATGGTATGATGTCCCGCAGGCGAGGATAACAATTCTCCTCACATTCGGCAGCGCCGCATCGAGATTGATCCCGTCCGACGATATTCGTCCTGAAAGTGTCTCCCGAATGACGGCTGGCTGTTCAAATATCTCTTTTAGCATGAAATGCTCATACCCACTCTTTTCTGCCGATTCAGGATCCCAGTCTATTGTTTCGATCTTTTTTTCGACAGAACAACCTCCTAAGGTCGTAAATTTAACTCCATCCCCGCCTATCACACCGATCTCGCCATCGTCCATGAAAATCACGTCTTTCGTGTGTTTCAGGATGGTGGCAACATCGGATGCAACGAAATGTCCGTTGCTGCCAAGCCCGACGACGAGCGGACTGTCCTTCCGTGCGATTACGATCCGGTCCGGCTCATTGGTACTGACCACCGCGATCGCATATGACCCACGAACCATCGATAATGCGTTTCGCACCGATGATTCAAGATCACCATCGTAATATTCCTCGATCAGGTGTGGAAGTACTTCAGAGTCGGTTTCTGACCTGAATTTGTGCCCTGAATCGATTAACTTATCTTTAAGTTCTATGTAATTCTCAATGATTCCGTTATGGACAACCGCGATGCTGTCCTTGCAGTTGCAATGCGGATGCGCATTCTCAGCCGACGGTTTCCCATGCGTCGCCCACCTGGTGTGCCCGATGCCGGTGCAGCCCATGATCTTAGGAGTGATTGATACCAGGTTATCAACACGCCCCTTCGCTTTAGAGGTCCGGATGCTTCCGTTCAGGATGGCGATGCCAGCAGAATCGTATCCTCGATACTCAAGACGTCGCAGGAGGTCAAAGAGAACAGGCATGGCTTCGGATTTGCCCAGATACCCAACAATGCCGCACATCTATACCACCAGCGCATGACTTGGTATCTGTTTTCTCACAACAGTGCCCGCTTCGATCCGGCACTCTATCCCGATAAGCGCACCCGCTGTCACCGCGACATCGCAACCGATATTGCCAGCATCCCCAATAACGGTGCCAAGTTCGTCTGCATGGTATAGCTTCCGTTCCAGTTCCACGGTCAGATCCCTTCTGCTCTCCACGACAAAATGACTGTCAATTACATTATTCTCGCCGATGACGGTGTTTTTTATGGTGCTGTGCGAACCGATGTGCACGTCATCAAAGATCACGCTGTTCTTGATGTATGTGAATGGCTCGATCGTGACGTTGTCGCCGATGCTTGTCGACGGGGCGATGACCACATTCGGACCGATATCACAGTTTTTCCCGATTATGACGGGACCTTTCACATAAGAGTTCTCGCCGATCGTTGAATCCTTGCCTACAACCACGCGATCATTGATTTTGCGGTCTGCCAGTCCATTCACCGAATCAGGCATGCCCTCAAGGATCATCGCATTCACGCCAAGCAAGTCCCATGAATTGATCACATCGGTCCATGTGTGGTCGGTCCGGTGCGCATGCACATCGTAGCCCGCATTGATCATCCGCTGTATGGAATCCGTGATCCCGAATTCACTGACACCACTGATATCAGCCTGCAGAGTCTCCTCAATCGCATCGAAGATCGTCTGATCAAAGATATAGATGCCTGTGTTGATGTTGTGGGCGTTATTCAGTATCTGCCCCTCAACAATTTTTTTAACCACTCCGCCACTCTCAATCACCAGCGCGTACCCGGATGTAGCTTTTCTGATCGTTGTCAGGATCGACGTGCCTCCGGTGTGTCTCTTTGTGATGTCGGCAATCGTATCTGCGCTGACAAGGTTATCCCCATTCAATACGAGAAACTCGTCGCCCACAGAATGTTTCGCCTGTTTTATGGCGTGGGCGGTGCCAAGCTGATGTTTCTGCTCTGTATATTCAATATTCACACCAAAATCCTTTCCGTTTCCGAAATAATTCATGATGCGCTCTTTTGCATACCCCACGACCATGAGAATGTCTGTGATGCCACTCTCAGCAAGCGACTGCACCACATACTCAATCATTGGTTTGTTTGCGATTCGGAGCATTACCTTTGATCGTGTGAGCGTCAGTGGTCTGCACCGCATCCCTTCACCAGCTGCAAGAATAACTGCCTTCAATCAATTCACCCATTTATTTATTGTAGTGCTTTCATTTTAAGCGTATCGGATTTGTGATGCCGCTATACTTCACACCAGCACAAACCCGAGCTTTTTCAAATCAGTTGATACTTAATTCGTGGGATTCGCCCATTCGTGTAATTCATGATAAAATCACGAATCCGGACGAATATCGAGAATTATACGAATCCACACCCACACAATCTATTTATTACACTTGAAAATCTGAATTGTTCCATATACGTGAAATTTATGACCTTGTTTTTGGTGGCATCGTTTTTTGGTCTGTCGATAAAAGCACAGTTTATGTTGTGTGCTCGAGTATAACCATAAGATTAACACAGAAATCTTGTGAGAATCTATGTAATCTCGTGGTTAGCTAAACACGTACGTGATTTTTGGACGGAACACCTTCGCCTCGCGCCTTCAAACATCGCACTCGCAGCCACGCTCACGAAGGATCCGGACCTGTTCATCATACGGAGTGACAAATTCAGTCTGTTCAGCCTCT
>JAYEGZ010000074.1:18999-34996 GCA_034659315.1 Methanobacteriota archaeon | reverse complement strand
CACGTACGTGATTTTTGGACGGAACACCTTCGCCTCGCGCCTTCAAACATCGCACTCGCAGCCACGCTCACGAAGGATCCGGACCTGTTCATCATACGGAGTGACAAATTCAGTCTGTTCAGCCTCTCCAGTCGCAAGCTTCACGTCAAGTGGCGTATGGTGCTTGTATCCCCGATTTGCCATCTCCTCAACCAGTTTCTCGTGCCTCAGATAGAGTGCCATTAACCGCCCCTTCCAGCGCAGGGTCTCAGGGTGGTTCGCGTACGCTTTCTTGTTGCCGGTTATTATCGACCACATCGCATGAAGTTCCCTGTGCTCGCCGAGCAGATGGTTGCGGCATAATTTCTCGGGAAGTATATCCCAGATTCTCATAAGTTTATCTCCAAACCGGTTTTTTCAAAATACATGACCCCATCTTCCTCTTTTGCCACTGAAAACCCGTTTTTTCGGTACAGGTCGATCGCGTCTTTTAGCCGTGCATCGGTCTTGAGCACAACCGTTGAATAGTTCTCCTCTGCAAATTTTAAAGCCTGAATGAGGAGCGCTCTCCCAAAACCTCTTCTTCTGAAGTCTTTTCTTACATAGATGCGCTTTATCTCGCACGCCCTGTCATCTATCCGCCTCACAGCACTCGTGCTCACAACCGTGCCGTCCACGACCCCGGTGTAAAATATTCCGCGGTTTTGCAGGTAATAATCCTCGATATTATCCAGATCAAAGTCTTTTGCAGGGTCGTACTCAAAACCTTCTTCGCTCAGCACGCCCAGAACCAGTTCCTTCACCGCAGAGGTCATTGATCTATGAAATATCTCGATTTTCATCGCAGATATGCCTCCGGGTGCTTGAGAAAGTCAAGCACGATCGTTTGCAGAATCTCTGTGCCGGTCATGAGCACATCCTCGTCGATATCGAACCTGCTCGAATGGTTGCCTTCAACAATCCCCTTCTGCAGGTTCAGCGTCCCGAGCAGGAGATATATACCAGGCACCCGCTCCAGGTAAAACGCAAAATCCTCGGCTCCGAAGATCGGTTCCGCGTCACAATCGACATCCGGGAACGTTTTCGTAAGTGTGGCACTCACAGCTTCTGTGAATGCGCTATCGTTCACGAGCACCGGGTAGCCATGAAGCACGTCGAGGTCGCAGGTGGGAAGGTTAGCAACACATCCTGTATCGCCCTTACAGTACGCCTCCATCAGGGCGTCGAGCGTCTTTTTGATCGTTCGCTCGATCGTCACTGTGTCGCGATCATCAAACGTGCGGAAGCTTCCGAGTATGTCCACATCATCCGGCGTCCTGTTGAACTGCGCACCCCCGCGTATCCTGCCGATTCCAAGAACATACTTCGCGGGATCAAGTATACTACCAACCTCATCAGTGATGGTGCGAATGAAATCTGATGCGATCAGGATCGGGTCGATACAGTCCGCGGGAGTGGAATGGTGCCCGCCTTTCCCTGTGATCTTTATCGAGAAGACGTTTGAGCTTGCCATGAACCTGCCCGGTCGAAACGCGATCCGCCCAAGATCGATGTAACCGAATATATGTATCCCAAGTATTGCGTCCACTCCTTCAAGCCCACCCTCTGCAATCACCCGCGCTGCGCCACCGGGCGGCTGTTCTTCGGCTGGCTGGAAGATCAGTCTGACGCTTCCTGGCAGTCTGTCGCGCATCTCCTGAAGTGCGCGTGCGGCACCAAGAACCATCGCGATATGTCCATCGTGCCCGCAGGCGTGCATGATGCCGGCGTTCTCTGATATATACTCCCGGTTCAGCTCGGTCGGCTCTTCCAACACTTCAAGCGCATCAGTATCGCTCCTGAGCGCGATGCAGGGGTGCGGCGCACGTCCATGGATCGTTGCGATGACGCCAGTGTCTGCGATCTTCTCTGACTCGATACCAAGGTCGCTCAGGACTTTTATGATCTTTTCCTGCGTTTTAAATTCCTCGAAACTCAGTTCGGGTTCTCTGTGAAATTCGCGCCGGAGCTGGATGATCCAGTCTTCGAGGGTGTGGGGGGTCATGTTTGTTTCCTCCGGGTTTGGGGTGTTAAGTTTAAGGTTCAAGCTTGGGTTTAAGTGAGTTTTTATCATGCCTGGACCGGTGCCAATGAAAGCTGTAAGATGCAGGGTCCGGGATTCATTTCACAATCCGGCGTTTCCCAGCCACCAGAATTACCGTATCATAAGTAAAGAGCAAGCTCCCCTCATCATCAAAACGGACACTTAGACCTGTTGTGTCGTCTTCGATCGAATCAATCATCGTGCGACGCATCTGCTCGACGATTTCGTCTCCGGGATCGGCGATACTTATCCATTCATCAAAATAGAAGTCCTCATCCCAGTTTCTTGCGTGAATCATCGTTAGTCCGGCATCGCGAAACATTCCTTCCAGTTCTGACTGCGGATACAGCCGTATATGTGAGGGATCGCGAATCTGCTCGATTTCATTGTGGTACTTGCTCTTTACAGCATCCTCTGACGAAAGCCCATCCACTATCACGATCGTTCCACCGCTTTTGCAGACACGAACCATCTCAGATATTACTTTTCCGGGGTTTGTAAAATGGTGGAATGCGAATCTACATGAGACAATATCGAAAGACTCATCATCAAACCCAATGGATTCAGCATCCATCATCTCAAAAGTAACGTTGGTAAGTTTCCTTTCGTCGCGGATGACTTCTGCAGTATCAATCATGTCCCGGGTTATGTCGCACCCGATGACCTCAGAAACCCGGTCTGCAAGTTCAAATGCCAGAAATCCATTACCTGTTGCGATATCAAGCACCTTATCAGATCTCTTCGGTGCAACCAGATCAACGATCAGGTTCAGGTGATCTTTATTCGCTAAAATGCTGCTCTTTGAATATGCAACTGACTGCCTGCCAAACCGCTCCTTTGCGGACTCTTTCTTGCGGTGCGCAACAAGACCTCCGTCCAGCAGGATCTCGCGCAGGAAATCGGGCATCTTTGACCCGGAATACTTGCAACCACCGGTCTCAACGATTCCGTTCTCGATATCAATCTCAATTGTGTCTCCCTGCTCACATGAGATCGTTGTTCCCGTTTCCAGAATCGGAAGACCAATGTTTATTGCGTTTCTGAAAAAAATACGTGCGAACGTTGCTGCTACAACACATCCGACGCCCGCATGTTTGATTGCAAGTACCGCCTGCTCTCGGGATGACCCGCATCCAAAATTCCTGCCGGCGACGATGATGTCGCCCTTCTCTACCTTCCCTGCAAATTCAGGATCGACGCCCTCGAGCACATGATCGGCAAATACCTGCATATCAGTGGTGCGCAGGTATTTGCCAGGGATGATCGCATCGGTATCGATGTCATCTCTGAATATCCAGGCTTTTCCTTTTATTTTCAATTCAGAACGACCACGGGATGTTTTCCCTTTGCCTTTGGCTTCTTTTCTTTGTGTGGCTCTCTGATGATCTCGGTGTATTCATCCATATCTTCCTTGCCGTTCACGAAGACTGCATTGAAGTACTTCATGGTTCTTGGATCCATTCCAAGGAATCCGAAGTGCAGCACGAGTTCGACTATGAACCAGTACATCGCCCACAGATGAAGCGTACGTACAAATCCGATCGGTGACATGTTGAATAATGTCGATACATATCCAACGCCCATGAGAATCGCCGGTTCGACAGTGGTCTGCCAGATAGCGAATTCGGGGTTGTACATGATCAAACCGGTAATCACAATCAAGACAATCGCAATGTTCTCGGGAATCACCATCAGTTTGACAAACGGGTGCAGTTTGTTCTTGTAATGCCCCGACGCCTCGTCAACGATGACAAATCTTGGATACTCTGCCTTTTTGAAGAGACTGAGAAACAGGTTCTTCAACTGGATCGCATCTGGTATGAAAAATATCTCAGAGAGAAGATGCCCGCTCGTAACCAGGTTGTATGGAATAAATATCCAGACAGCTATGATGAAGATGAGCGCGGCAAACATGTGAAACATGCGCACGGTCTCATACGGGATGAGCTGCCATGCATTTGCTGACGCTTCCATCACTGTGCACATGTTGAACTGCTTTGCCATGTACCAGCCAGTGATGATAAGGGTCACACACGAAAACAAATGGAATGCATGCGCACGCATGCCTTTCGGATCATATCGTTCGGTTACTAAACCTGTACTTTGTGACATGTAATGCCTCCTTCTGTTGCCCTCCGCGGCAACATGCGATATACGGATTGATCACTTTTAAATGTTGCGGTTTGTAGCTATGGTGTATGGTGAATATTTATCACCAATTGTCATGGCGGGGGTCGATATGATGGACCTGCAGAAAGTAATAATAGATATCTGATATAAGTCCATATTGTGAAAAACAAAAAGCAGATCATCGAAGCTGCCATGTTTGCTTCGGATCGCTCGATTGATACAAGACAGTTGAGTGAATTAATCGGTGAACCTGTGGATGAAACCACCCAGATTCTGAACAAGCTAGTCGAAGAGTACGGTATGCGAGAATCCAGTCTTGAAATCCTGAAATCAAGCGATACGAAGTATTTGATGCGAGTTAGACCGGAATATGTCGAATATGTGAAATCGTTTGCCTCAAAGGAACTGCCTGCACCAGTCCTTCGAACATTATCGATGATTGCGTACCACCAGCCAGTAAAACAATCAGATATTGTGAGAATTCGCGGAAACTCGACTTATTCGCACATACATGCCTTAAACGAGATGGGACTGATCGCATCGACTCCGGAAGGGCATACAAAACTTCTCACAACGACGCCCGGATTTGCCGAATACTTTGGTCTGGATTCGAACAACCCTGGTGCAATCCGGACTGCACTTAAAGCGAGGCTGGCGGCACGGATCGGCGTAACTCCGATGTATGAATCGCTTTTGCATCGTTATGGGGTGCCGTGTGTCATAGTCAATGCATATAACCCGTCTGTCGAAGATCTTTCAGTATTAACTGACGTTCACACGCTTATTATCTCAAAGGGCTACTCGGATAAGGTTAAAAAACATTTTTCCGGGGAGATCATCGAGATTGCGTCAACCACCTTCGACGACCTGCTGCAATCAACCGAACCACTCGGTAGGCACGGCACGAAACGTGATGTTTCAAAGGTCATCTCTGAATTAAATGAGTTGAACGAGAAGTATCGCGAAAGATCGAGAAAAATGGATGCGGAACTGGACATCAAGGTGAAACCGGCATCGGAAATGGCATCTCACATCTTAAACGATCTTGGATTTACAATATCGCAAACCGGCGTGATGGTGGCGTCGGATTATCTCGATACGGGCGATGCAGGCAGCATCACGTTTCCCACACATAGCAATGCGTCAGACGACGTGATCGAGCGCATCTGCGCCAGATACGACGCGATCCTTGAAGGGTTGCAGAATCGGTGTCCGCGCAGGTGAGGCGCGGGGTGTGGTGAGTTACGTACCGCGCACGCCCACATTTTCTGATTCTAATGGAGATTCCGCGGTTTTCAATCTTTGTGCACTTGCAATGGGGGCGCATTCGGAGAGATCACATACAGGCGGATAAAAGAGGCGCTCGAATGTTAACGGGGCGTTATCAGGATATGTTTACATCATATAATTTATATTTGCATTATGGGTGGGATGGAAGCTTCGTACCTGCAGTATGCAGGGAACTGACCCCTGGGTTTGTCCGGGAAAACAGCAACATAAAGCGACTGGCACACTACTTTTTAATACGTGCAAATGACTATATACAGGTGATGGAAGGACGGGAATAATGTGAATCCGATACAACACATAATTAATATACAGGGTTTTTCGCGCGGTGAAATTGACCGAATTTTAGACCATGCCGCACAACTTGAGCCGATTGCACGCGGCGGAGTGTCTGATATTCTGGCTGGCAGAATACTTGCGACGCTATTCTACGAACCGAGCACCAGAACCCGGCTTTCGTTTGATGTAGCGATGAAACGGCTTGGGGGTGATGTCATCGATTTCGGTCCGACTGACGGGTCGGCGGTTGCGAAGGGTGAGAACCTTGCGGACACCATCTCGGTTATGGAGGGGTATGTGGATGCAATCGTTCTACGGCACCCGAGAGAAGGTGCGGCACGGATGGCGTCTGAATTCTCGTCAGTCCCGGTCATAAATGCAGGCGATGGCGCAGGACAGCACCCGACACAGACGCTTCTGGACCTGTACACGATACGGAAGGAAAGCAAACTAAATAAAGTGAAGATCGCAATTGTCGGGGATCTTAAGTACGGCAGAACCGTTTATTCACTTACACATGCGCTTTCCATGTACAACGCCGAGATATATCTTGTCTCACCAGATCAATTGCGGATGCCTGATTCGATGAAACGTGACCTGACAAACAAAGGAGCAAGAATCACTGAAACCGGAAATCTGGATGACGTTATCGGCATGGTGGACGTTTTGTACATCACAAGGATTCAAAGGGAGCGGTTCCCGGATCCAAACGAGTATCAGGCAGTCGCTGGGAGCTATAAAATAACAGAAAAGACGTTAAAGGATGTAAGAGACGATCTAATCATCATGCATCCACTCCCAAGAGTGGGCGAGATTGATCCCGGGGTTGACAAAAGCAGACATGCAGTATACTTCAAACAATCGTTCTATGGCGTGCCTGTGCGCATGGCGATTCTCTCGATGGTGATGGGATGAAACAGAAAAACCAGCCTGAAAACCAGGAATTGCGGGTTCGGAGGATCCAAAACGGCACGGTGATCGATCATATCGCTGCAGGGCAGGCGCTGAATGTGTTGCGCATACTGGGCATCACCGACCGATCGACAGATGTGATGAGTGTGGTCATGAACGTCTCTGACCGGAAGAAAGATATCGTTAAGATTGAGGATCGCGAATTAAATCCAGGAGAAGTTGATGAAATCGCATTAATTTCACCTGATGCAATTATTAACATCATACGCGACTACAGAGTCACAGAAAAATACAAAGTGATTCTTCCATCCGAGATCGTGGGTGTGGTCCGGTGTATAAACCCAAACTGCATAACAAACACCGATGAGCCGGTTAAACCGCGGTTTACGATACATCGTAACGGTGGGGTCGAACTGCACTGCATGTACTGCAGAAGGATAATCGCGGATCGGATTGCAGATTTCCTTATTTGACGAATGAAAGATTAATATATCAAATAACACCACCTAATTTAATTGCAGAGGGTGACTACAATGATTGAACATGCACTATGGGCGGCACTCCTACTCTTGATTGTAGCATCGGCGCTGCCCGGACAACGCCGGAAGTACCGATTTCTTGCAGGATCTGCGGGCTGGGGCTTCTTTGCGATCCACTGGCTAATCCAGCCGGCGCATTATATTGAGATCGGTGATTACGTAAACGTCCTACTGGTGCTGGGTGTGGCGGTCTTCTGCATGATCATTGCCCATGCGATGTACCGGAATTATAAGCATAGCCTGGATGATGGGGACATTCTCCTGACGATAACGACTGCAGCAGCGCTTGGCGGTCTGTTTTACTATCCGTTTGCCAAAGTAGAGTTTCTCAACACGTTTCTGATCTCTGTAGTCACAGAACAGGTCGTTTATGTCCTACATGCGTTCAGCGTGCCGGCACAACAGATCAATTGGAATCAGATCGAACTAAACTACCACACGATTACGATTATTCTTGCATGTACCGCGATTGAAAGCATTGCAATATTTATTGGACTAATCTTCTGTGTCCGTGCATCTATGAAAAGGACTATGATCGCGTTTATTGCCTCTGTTCCAATGATTTACGCACTGAATATGGTCAGAAACGCATTTGTTGTGGTTGCTTTTGGGTACATGTGGTTTGGCGAGCGCAGTTTTCAGATTGCACACCACATTATCGCGAAGATCGGCTCAGGAATCGCACTCTTCGTGATCGCTTATGTCGTGTTGCAGGTGCTTCCAGAACTATTAAACGCAATCGATCAGCTGTTTGCGATCGTGCGCAGATACTTAACCACTATGACCACTCGCAATAAGCGTGAGGATGAGCTGTGATGATCCGGCTTGCAGAAGGCTCGATCAGGTGGATCGTCTCGGCGGCGATCTGTGCCCTGATGTCAGCTTTGCTCATTAGCGTCGATGAACGGATGCGAACCGTTACGTACGTCTTCATTTTACTGACAATATTCTTTATCGGATTTTTCCGGGATCCACACCGCACACCAAATCCACATCCCGGCATTCACGGCGATTGCGCAATGCTTGCGCCGGCCGATGGCAGAGTCATGGCGATCAAGAATGGTGCGGTACAGATATTCATGAACTTTCATGACGTGCATGTCAACAGGGCGCCGATTTCTGGCAGGATCAAAGCAATCCGATATACGAAAGGGAGTCATATCCCGGCTTTCACGAAGGATTCACTCAGAAATGAGCGGAACGAGATCGTTATTGAAAATGATGGATTTGATTGCATAGTCACTCAAATCGCCGGAACGATAACGCGCAGAATCGTCCCTTATGTTGCAGAAGGCGATTTCGTGCAGCGGGGTGGGCGTGTTGGCATGATCCGATTCGGTTCAAGGGTGGACATGACCCTGCCGCCGGGGTTCGAGCCTGCTATACGTAAAGGGGATAAAGTGCGCGCTGGCGAGACCGTAATCGCCATAAAAACGTCAGGAACGAGCAGCGATGAATGAACGTATCCGCGATGGAACTGACCTGAATATATTGAGGCTGGTTCGCTTGCCAGACCTGATCACGATTTTAAATGTACTGTTTGGATTCACAGCCATCCTATATCTACTAAACGGTGATCCGAGCAGTGCTGCAATCATGATTCTGGCTGCTGCGCTCGCAGACGGCGTGGACGGCGCCGTTGCAAGACGTGTTGAGTTGGGTGTTATGGGCGAGCACCTCGACTCGTTTGCAGATGTTATCTCCTTCGGAGTAGTCCCTGCACTCATCTATTATACAATGGCAGGCACCGATCACCACACGATTGCATGTGTATTCTCTGCCGCATATCTTGTCTGCGGCGTGCTCCGGCTCTCCAGATTCGGGATATTGGATGACGATGAGTTTCGCGGGCTTCCGATCACCGCCGCCGGCACATTCGCTGCGCTATTGTTATATTTAATTGATTATATTTATTATCCGCAGTACGTGATAACCGGTGTGTTTTCCGGATTATCGGTTCTAATGGTCAGCAATATACCATATCCTAAGGTCAGATCGGTTAAAATACTGGTACCACTTGCAGTTGCGTTTGTTCTCACAATCCTCGCACACTATGGCGGATTTTGCAACTGGTTTGCATGGATTCTCGCGGGGCTGGTCGGGTGTTATCTGCTAAGCCCGCTGGTCTGGCATGGTCCGGATCGCCAGGGGTGACTGCACCCGAGTCTTGTTGCCAGTCACTCGCCTGATTCAGGATAGAAATCCTTGGCAGGTTCAGTCTCCCGGTTACTTTACCGCCCATATCTTCGCTGACGTTTCTGATAATCCCGTACGACTCGTAGGAAGTCCAGTCTTCGTATCTCGGCGAAATTCACATCTGTAAAATATAATTCAGAGTAGATCGTCTGCCATATCAAAAAATCGGTTAGAGACTTTCCACCCGCACGAATGACCAGATCCGGTTTATGTTTGAAAACGAGGTGAGATTCAATCATATCCGTGTTGATGTCATTAAGATCAGTTTTCCCGGACTCCACCTTCTTTAAAATATCTTTTATCGCATCAGTAAGCTCAAGTTTTCCCCCGTACCCTATCGAGATATCGAGTTTGACCCTGCAACCCACGTCCACATTCATGTCCACCATCCCATCAACGTCCTCGTCCCCACCCCTGTCTTCGTTTGGGTCTATAGTAGAGATCATTCTTGCCCCTGAATCGTCCCTGACATACATCCTTGCAATCAGATCAGTTTTATCCAGTCTATCAACGATCTGCGAGGTTGCATCCTCTTTTAGACCATCATCTATCGTCACAGCGATGTATACGATAAGTGATTCGATGCCGAGATCTGCGCACCACAAAACAAAGGATCGCAGTTTTTCGATCCCGGCTGGTGTGGAAATATCGCTCTCGGTCATCACGAGAGTCAGTCCGGCAGGCATGTTGCGCCTGACGACCCGGGAGTGCAGCCGGTATTCGTAGATGCGCTCGTAGATGCGCTGGAGCATGACAGGTTATTCGGGCTTAACGGTGATTACCATTTGTGTGGATCGGCGGATTTTGCGCGGGTTAATTATATGCCCACGCGGTGCATAATTCGGGATGTGAGAAGACCGAAGCATTACAGGGACGATTGTGATCGGATTGCATTCGTGTATGACCCTCTTGTCCGATTTCTTTCCTTCTTCATTGGCGGAGCGCGGGGTCTGGATGTGCTGTGGACATCTGTCATCGACGAGATGAGCGCAACATCGGGCAAAAAGGTTCTGGATGTCTGCTGTGGCACCGGTGTGATGTGTGCGAGGATTGCGGATGCGGTCGGAGCGGGTGGCGTGGTGGTTGGCGTTGATCTGTCCGAAAAGATGCTTAAATGCGCAGAGAAGAGAAAAAGAAGAAAAGATAATATGCGGTTCTGCCTCTCGAATGCAGAGGAGATTCCTTACGACGACGGATATTTTGACTGCGCATCAATAACTTTCGGCTTGCATGAGATGCCGTATCAGGTGCGGACGAACGTGCTTTGCGAGATGCGGAGGGTTATAAAGCCGGGGGGGAAGATCGCGGTCCTTGATTATTCATATCCTACAAATAAACTGATCCAATACCTGTTCACTATCTGGATGTTTGTGGAAGGAAAAACCGCGAAAGATTTCATTAAAAGGGATTTATCCTCGATGATCCGGGATGTAGGATTTAATCATATCAAAAAATCGGTTTACTCATATAGTACTGTTCAGATTGTGAGCGGTGTGAGATAGGTTGATGTGAGATAAAGATGACGTGGCAAAACAATAACCCGGGACATATACCAGAATTAGAAGCTGTACCAGAACCTGAATTAGAAACCAAGATCGCATCTAAGCTCATTAACCGTATCAGTGATTCTGTGCGGTTATGTATGCCTGACTGCGATGGCGTCGCGTTCTCTGGTGGCATTGACAGTGCGCTCATCGCATCTGTTGCGGCGTCGATGAACCCCCGGATTGAGTTGTATACAATCGGGATGAGCGGTTCCCATGACATAAAGCAGGCAGAACGGGCAGCAACACTGCTTGGACTGCACGACCGGCTGCACATCTGCGAGTGTGCCACGGTAGACATTGAGTCCGCGATTTCCCCGGTGATGCGCGCAATCGGGAGCACAAGTCCGGTTGCGGTCGGGATCGGTCTGTGCATGTACTTTGTATCAAGATGTGCACATGTCCGCGGAGATTCTGTGTTGCTGACCGGGCAGGGTGCAGACGAGTTGTTTGCTGGATATAAGCGATACGAACAGGCGTTTGATGACGGGGGGCTTGACAGCGAGCTTAAAAAAGACCTGCTTGCACTCCCTGATCAGGTTGCGCGGGATGCGGCGGTTGCGCAACTAAACGGTGTGAAACTGCGCATGCCGATGCTCTGTCCTGACGTGGTGGATCTCGCCTGCAAGATCGATGTTAGACTCAAGATCCGCAGAGGAGATGGTTATGTGCGAAAATACATTCTGCGGAAGGCGTCTGAAGAGCATCTCCCCGTAGAGATTGCAGAGGCGCCAAAGAAAGCAGCACAGTACGGTACAGGCATTCAGAACGCGCTTCGCAAGATGGCGCGCCGGGATGGGGTTACGCAGGAGGATTTTTTGCGCGGGATGTGGTCATAAAACCCAAGTCCCGCGATGTTGAATCCTTAACGCAAACGTTGCTTGAGGCTGATACAATATATCGACATGATGATGGGAGTGTCTTTGGACACATGTTCATATCATTTCTATCCTTCTACATCCACTGCCCCGGAGTGCCGCAGGCAGTTCCAAGCACAACGCCAACCATACCACGAGACATTATCTGGTTGGATAAACAAAGAGAGATAAGATGATATTGGGAAAATTGACCGACGTTCCACAGACTGACCCGAGCAATCTGCTCCGGTTGAGGGATAGCGTCTATGCTGATGACCTGTTTATAACCGCAGTTGCCCATCTCAATCTCTTTTCATGGCTTGATACCAATCCGGCAGAAGCAAATCTGCAGGGGATTTGTTCATCATTACATATTGAAGAAAGACCCGCGGAGGTGATGCTCACTCTCTTCAAGTCACTGAACTTGATTGAAGAAAAGGACGGCAGATATTATCTGACCGAACTTTCAAAAGATCATCTGGCTGAGTCATCTCCGTGGTTTTTAGGACCCTACATCTCTTCGTTGAAGGAAATACCTGTATGCGATGAGATGTTGAAGGTTCTGAAGACTGGCAAACCTGCAAACTGGAGTGCAAGTAAAGATGAAAAGGAGTGGTCGCTTGCAATGGAGGACAATGGTTTTGCGGAAGCGTTCACCGCGGGCATGGATAGCCGCGGTGCGTATCTTGCTCCGATTCTTGCGAAAACAATCGATCTGACCGGCTACAATAAGTTGCTGGATATTGCCGGCGCATCCGGCATATATTCATCGGCTATCGTATCTCAGCACCCCCATCTGTCGGCATCGGTCTTTGAAAAGCCTCCGGTTGACCGGATCGCCAAAAACTCGATAAATAAAAGGAATTTGTCAGATAAAATTGGGGTGATCGCAGGAGATATGTTCAGGGACGAGTTCCCTCCTGGATTTGATATTCATCTTTTCTCTAACGTTTTGCATGATTGGGATATTGGGGCGGTCAAAACGCTGCTTGAGAATTCATACAGGAATTTAAAACCGGATGGCAGGATACTGATCCATGATGCCCATCTAAATGCAGAAAAAGACGGTCCTCTGGCAGTAGCCGAGTATTCTGTTCTGTTAATGTTTTTAACCGAAGGGAGGTGCTATTCAATCTCCGAAATGGAAGAAGTACTGGCGGAGGTTGGATTTTCCGAAATAAAATACGTGCCGACAGTTGCAAACCGAAGCGTGATTGTAGGGAAAAAGCCAGTGTGACCCAGAGGTATATGTATAAAATCACCGATCCACATCGCAACGTTTGATGATAGGGGATGATGGCTTGGGACCTCTTTAAGCGTGCTTTGTGATCGAATCCGAAGTTCTGTTTATGTCGAGCTACAGTTAACCTTAAAGATGATTGTTAACCATTGACCAGAAACACGTTAACAATCAGGACTGATATCATGCTAGCAGAACACCCCGGAGTAAGACCGATGGTCTACGCATCCATGTTTGCAGCCCTGGCTGCGGTTGGTGCGCTCATACGAATCCCGATCCCGATAAGCCCTGTGCCGCTCACGCTTCAGGTATTCTTTGTGCTGCTAACAGGGCTGGTACTGGGTAGCAGGTGGGGTGCAACCAGCATGGCAGTGTATGTGATGCTTGGAATCATAGGTTTCCCGGTATTTTCAGGAGGTTCGTCTGGAATCGGGGTTATTCTTGGACCCACGGGCGGATATCTGATTGGGTTTGTTATGGGTGCATTTATCACCGGGTTAACCGTTGAAAATCTCGGCAGGAGTACGATTGCCATGATCGCCGCTATGATCGCCGGTCTTACAGTGATCTATGCTACCGGAGTCCTGCAATTATTTATTATTGCAGATATGCCATCCATCCAGGAGGCTGCCATGATTGGTGTTTTACCATTCCTAATTGGGGATATGATCAAACTGATTGCTGCATTCGCTGTAGCGAAGCGGATAGGGAATATGATGGGACAAAATAAAACCTGATGGCATATAACAGTATATAATGGCATATAAAGAGATATACCGGATACACAAATGATTGAACTGGAAGACGTGCATTTTTATCGCCAAAAAAAGCCGATTCTGAAGAGCGTGGATATCCATATCGGAAAGGGCGAGTGTATTGGCATCGTGGGTGCCAACGGCTCTGGGAAAACGACGTTTGCCCGACTTCTGAACGGTCTGCTGCTCCCACAGAAAGGAGTTGTCCGGGTAAACGGAAAGTCCACCAGCGATTTGGAAAACCTGCTTGTGATCAGAAGATCGATAGGAATTGTATTCCAGAACCCGGACGCCCAGGCGATTGGTGAAACCGTGGAAGAGGACATTGTATTTGGTCTTGAGAACCTATGTATCCCAAAACCAGAGATCGACCGTCGAGTCGATAAATATCTAAAGATACTCCGAATAACGGGGTTGAGAGATCGAAATATCAGCCTTCTGAGCGGGGGGCAGAAGCAATTGGTGAATCTTGCCGCGGTCATGGCAATGGAGCCAGAATGCATCGTTTTAGACGAGCCAATATCGATGCTGGATTCGTGTAGCCGTAAACACGTGATCAAGACCCTGTCCGAATTGAACATCGTCGGCACCTCGATCGTCCTGATCACACATGACCCGGGCGATCTGGTTGACTGCTCCAGGGTCTTTACCATCTCGGGAGGTAGAATTTCGCAGACCGACCCTGAAACCCTTGTTGCCTGCGAAGACGTGAGATTTGGATTTGCAGGATCTACGGGATCTATAGAATCTATAAGACTTGTGGAGTTTTCAGAGGTTGCCCGGCAATCAGAACCACATAGCGATGGGATTATGGTAAACGTGAGCCATATCTATGAACCGAGCACAGAGTGGGCGACTGCCGCCCTCACTGATATCAACTTCACTATCGAGAAGGGGTGCGTTACCGGAATCGTTGGCGGGATCGGTTCAGGAAAGTCCACGCTCGCAAGCCTCATCGCAGGTCTTGATACGCCCACCACAGGCAGCATCAACATGGACGACAGACCCCCGAAACCCGGGAAAAACGTGGCGATTCTATTCCAGCAGCCCGAAGACTTTTTCTTTGAAAAAACAGTACGAAATGAGCTGACTTTCGGGCTTAAGATGGTGGATATGCCAGAGGAGGAGATACAGTCAAGGGTGCATTCTGCAATGTCGCAGGTAGGTCTGGACCTGGAGATTCTTGATCGTTCACCAGTTCAACTCAGCATAGGGGAGCAGAGACTCGTTGCCCTTGCTTCAATACTTGCAATATATCCGGAATACATGGTTCTTGACGAACCCACCGCCAGCCTTGATTCAGAATCAAGAAAAAAGGTTCTGGATGCTATCAGAGATGTTGCAGGAAGCGCGACCGTCATCTACATCTCGCACCACATCAAGGATGTCCTGGACATTTCAGACCGAATCGCCGTGCTGAAACAGGGGGATCTGGCATTCACTGGCACGAAAAGCCAGTACATAACATGGGCGTCCGGGAGACATGAAGCGGAGGGGTGGTGACCGTGCTTACTGGCTACAGAAAGGGACATTCGTGCATCCACACGCTTGATCCGCGCACGAAGCTGCTTGCAGCCGTTGGAATCGGCATCCTGGTATATTTAGCAGGTCCTACCGGACTCGGTCTGCTGTCTGCCGCAATTCCTGTGCTGGCGCATATCGCGGGCATACCGGTCACTAGTCTCCTGAAAAGGCTCAAACCGATGCTGATATTCTTTGTTGCGATATTCATAGTCCATCTACCAGCAGAAGGTGGTATATATGTAGGGACACTCGCCATAGCGCGATTTGCACTCCTGATACTCTTTGCCACAATACTAACCCATACGACCAGCCCGTCCGAGCTGAACATGGCTCTTGCATACTTTCTAAGACCACTTGGAAGGCATGGCGCCGATGTTGCATTCATGGTGCGGGTGGCGATGGCTTTTATACCAGGGCTAATGCGTGATAAAGAGACCATTCTGCGGGCGCAAACAGCAAGGGGTTACAAACCAAAGGGTTTAACCGGTTTTACTGCTACGATGGTGCCACTCCTACGCAAATCATTCAGAAAAGCAGATGAACTAGCTGACGCTCTTGAATCGAGATGTTATCACCATGATCGAGAGTGTTATTACTACAACAGGGCGTTAATCGGTCGGGACTGGATTTTGATTGGAGTATTTGCCGGGGTTCTGGTTATAGTGTTATATC
>JAYEGZ010000074.1:16318-18899 GCA_034659315.1 Methanobacteriota archaeon | reverse complement strand
CCCAAAAACCAATAGCATTAGCCAACTTCGTTATGGTACCTAACTAAAATTGTACGTGTTTAGCTGACCACCGGATTACACAGATTTCCACGAGAAAGTAGGATGCGGCAGGATATAACGTGCAACCATATCACCGATATCTTGTATGTGCTACCATCTTCCCCGCCAATCTCGTGAAATCACGTGGTTTTTTAGACTCACTAAACACAACGAATTAAAGATTAGTACCCATAACACCCACAATATCCACAATACCCAGTAGATACAGCAATATGATCAATATTGGTTGATGAATCAGGTAGATTGCCAATGAATGCCTTCCTAACAGGCAAAACAATCCTATAGATCTAAACTCAGAGCAATCCCAAAGGTTAAATTTACGTGTGTAGTTCGGATATAGCAGATTTCCAAAAAACACCCCGATGAGAATCACCCCAAACCATGGAACGATTGGGAAATAATCAACGGTGCAAAAGTGGTCTGGCACGAATCCCAACCATACCAACCAATAAAAACTAAAAGTAAAGTTCTTTAGATAGATTCCAATAGGTATGATGGCGATACCCAGTAACAAATTCAAATAACGGTGTTTTAAAAAAGGGTATGCCAGAATAATCGAAATTCCGATGAGATGAAGTATCCCGAATAGAACAAAACCCTCCCTCAAAAAGATCCAGGTCGCCAGGGTAATAATTAAACCCCACGAAAATATCTTTAAACCCCTCTTGAGATATTTCAGGTATAATTTTTGCCCCGAATTCCGTATCTTCCCGTATCTTGAAAAACTGAGAGTTAATGATACGCCAACTAAAAAAATAAAGATTGTGGCAGTAGCACGTCCAAAATATAGCCAGAACCCGGAGCGTATATTGAGATCGCATCCACCAAAATAAGTCAGATCGTAGAGCAGATGGAAGACTACCATCATTATTATCGCAAGTCCGCGCAGGAAATCTATTTCCCACAACCGCTGTTCCGGATGCTTGTCCATTTGAATGCTGCGATGTCTTGCTATATATTGTGTTTCATACTGTACGCGCCTCTGAACTGGACTGATCGCATGAGGTCGGTTCTTGATACGATGCCAACCATCCGCCCGCGATCCATGACGATTAAGCGACCCACACCCTCCGATGCAATGAGCTTGAAGGCATCGAAGGCGTCTGCATCAGCTTCGATTGTGATTATCTCACTTACCATAACATCTCTAACCCTGATTACGCCCCGCTGTTCAGGCGTCTTCCGGATATCCGAGAAGGTAATCACTCCGAGCACGGGAGATGCATGGCTTTCCTGTACCGGGTAGCCCATGTGCTTGGTCTTGAACATCACATCGATTAACTGGTCAAGCGTCCAGTCCGGAAGTGCATGAACCACATCCGGAAGGCCGGTCATCAAGTCACGCACCTTCAAGCCCTCCAGAGTGACTGAGATTGCCGTTGCCTCGCCCTCGCCAGCCGCACCATAGTAGATGAAAAAGGCTATTAGCAGAAACCACATCCCCCCACCAGCCAACGTCAGCAACCCAAAGATTCCCATCATGAATGCCATGCTCTTACCTATCGCAACCGCCTTTCTGGTTGCGTCGATATACGGAATGCGTGTAGCAAGCAGGGCACGGAGTATCCGCCCCCCATCCATGGGAAACGCAGGGATTAGATTGAAGATACCGAGTATTATGTTGTAGAATGCAATTATGCCCAGCATTATGAGGGTGCCATTCCCGAGTGTGCCCATGGAATGGTTTGCCGAACCGAAGAAGTCATAGATGGCATAAGCGATGATGCCTATTGTCAGGCTGAAGGCGGGACCTGCCGCCGATATCCATGCTTCCATCCGCGGCTCCTTTGGGATATCCTCCATCTGGGCTACGCCGCCTATGATAAAAAGTGTTATACTCTTTATCTTTATACCATAGCCCTGCGCAACGATCGAGTGGCTGAGCTCGTGAAATAGTAATGTTGAGAAGAAAAGGACCGATGTAATCATGCTGAATAGATATTTAACCGCTGTTGAGGCATCCAACCCACCAAAACCAAATATTATCCCATACGCTTCAATTTTAATATCTCGTATTGCAAATTCATAGATGAAGAAGATCAATATTAACAGAAATGTAACGTGCAAACGTATGGGTATCCCGCGGATGCTACCAATCTGGTATGACCATTTCATCTTGTTCTATTCTCCGGTTTTATTAATAAGCGATTGTGGGCTTGCGGATACTCCACGTTTTCACGCTCCCGATCTCGGGAACGCCGCAGCATATATTCGTATACTGGCTCTTAAAGGGATGCTTGCAGCAAGACTCGCCCGATGTATTGTAGATGGCTATGATCAGACGCTCACGCGGCATGTTGGAAAGCCTTCTTTCGAGGTAACCACGACGGTGCATAAAAACACCACCATGCAACTTCGCTATATCGGCACTGCTTGACATGGAACACAACCTGAACCAAACCGGGAATTTAACTGTAGACTAATACCAAAAGGGCATTTCTCACGCAATTTTTTGTAAAAAAATCATTCCCCCTGCGAAAAAGCATACCACCAACCCCCACCCGAAGGGCATTTCTTACTC
>JAYEGZ010000074.1:12669-16218 GCA_034659315.1 Methanobacteriota archaeon | reverse complement strand
TTGGCTAGTTTTTGTTCCCTTCATCAACCACTATCTTTAGCAAGGCAGCAGCCACTTCTAAAGAAGTATAATCTTCCTGAATAAGTTTTTCAACCAGATTATTACATTTTCCCAGGTGCCCTGCATCGATAATTCCTTTGACTCTTTCTAAAAGCAAATTTGTCCTGATCGCTTCGACATCACTTACCGAAGGAACTTTCTGAGGTGCAATTTTAGTTTTTGTGAATCTCTGGATCTGCCTTATCCTGTACATCTCCTTGCCAGTCACAAATGTAAATGCATGCCCCGCTTTTCCTGCCCGGGCGGTTCTTCCGATTCTATGCACATAGTATTCATCATCAGTAGGTATGTCATAGTTGAACACGGCGTCTGTAGCCCCTACATCGATTCCCCTGGCTGCAACATCAGTTGCCACTAAAATATCGATCTCTCCTCTCCTGAATGTAGACATGACGCGGTCCCTTTGATTCTGCTGCATATCACCGTGCAGCCCATCAGCCAGATATCCTCTTGCCTTGAGGCGCTCAACCAATTCATCCACGCGTCTTTTTGTATTACAAAAGACCAGTGACAATTTCAGATCGTAAAGATCGATTAAACGAGACATGACCTCTGTTCTTGCTTGCTGTTTGATTTCAACAAAGAATTGTTCGACATCGGGAACGGTCATCTCCTTATGCACCAATTTTATCAGTTGTGGGTTGTTCTGATATCGTTTCGTTAATTTCAAAATGGCTTTGGGCATGGTTGCGGAGAAGAGTATGGTCTGCCTTTTCTCCGGGATTTTCCTAACAATAGTTTCAATGTCGTCTCTAAATCCCATGTCCAGCATTTCATCTGCTTCATCCAGTATTATTATCTTTACGCCACCAACTCTCAGAGTGCGGCGTTCCAAATGATCCATGACGCGGCCGGGAGTGCCAATAACAATCTGTACACCTGCTTTTAATGCTTTAATCTGGCGCCCTATAGGCTGTCCACCATAAACGGGTAAAATCCTGATGCCTTTTTTATACTTCGAAAGATTTTTCAGTTCTTCTGATACCTGAATAGCCAGCTCTCTCGTAGGGCATAAAATTATCGCCTGCAATCCCTTATGTTTCGGATCCACCATCTCCAAAGTTGCAATTCCGAAAGCCGCAGTCTTCCCTGTACCTGTTTGTGCCTGTCCAATCACATCTTTTCCATCCAAAAGATATGGAATGGATCGATTCTGAATTGTAGTGGGTTCTTCAAAACCCATGTCTGCAATTGCATGGTGCATCTCTTTTGATAAATGTAAATCTTCAAATCCTGAACTTTCCATGTGTAATCTCCTTCACTTTTATATGTTTGTTACCCTACTTAACTCTGACACAACTCGCATCTTTCTGGTTCTGCTGTTTCAAATGGTCGCTATGGTTGAGTTGGCAGTAACTAATTAGCACCTAAAACCGCACCATGTGACCTCACCATACTGACACTGCTTGACCCGGAGTACAACCTGATCCAAACAAAGATCCAACCGCAGAGTGCGAGAGGTACGCGGCGGATGACGCAGTTCTTACATTCCTCCGCGTGCTTCCGCGTATGACAAGAGGAAGCTACATCACAGATTGCATATACTGACTACCCCCGCACGTTTGACAATCCTACCGCAGAATGCGTGGGTGGCAACGCCCACGAGAGTCAAGCCTGAACAACGTGGAAAATCAGAAAGTCCGGGTTCCGTATTAACTCTATAATAAGAATGATAGAAAGTGTAATTTGGAAGGTGATATTAAGGGTTGTTTTGATAATATCAACCATAACTGGCTTCCGAACAACATTCCGCGGGATGAATCGGTTATAAAGAGTTTAGGGTTAGGTGACTGAGCGGGAATTGCTGCCATAGCAATAGCTTAAATTATGAACAGAACATACGCATATACACACAGGTAAAGTAACCAGACACAGGAGGAGGCTTAAAATGGGTGCGGGCGATAAGAATACACGTTTCAATAAATTCGAATTCACAGCAGGAAATGCCAGCGCACCCATCCGCAACCGGCATGTAAAGGTCGCGGTAGCAGGTGATGATACAATGCGGATCACAAAATACGTTCTGTTGAGGGGTGGCACATGCCCGAATACGTAGCGGATTCCTCGGTCTTCATCCTTGGGATGCCGCTGCCACAACCACCCCTGAATCGAACCTTCACCACACCTGACGTTTTTCGGGAACTAAAGGACATGCGATCAAAGATGGCGTTTGAGGCGGCAGTGGATCGTGGGCTGCGGATTGAGCAGCCGCTGACGCACCTTGTTTCTGAGGTCTGCGATCGTGCGAGAACCACTGGTGACTTTGAGCGGCTGTCAGAGACTGACATCGGTCTGCTGGCAAAAACCCTTGAATACGGCGGCATCCTCTGCACCGACGATTATGCGATCCAGAACGTAGCAGAGAGTCTTGGCATCAGAACAGAACCTATTGCACAGGAACATATCAAGGAGACTTTCGAATGGGGCAAGCGGTGCACGGGCTGTGGCAAGCGGTTTGAGGGCAGTGATCGGATATGCCTGATCTGCGGAAGCCGCCTTGTGGGTTACAGGAAGAAGAGAACGAGGATTTGAGATGACAGCAATCATTGGCATTGATATCGGTGGCGCAAATACAAAAGTCGCGTCAGCCGACGGAACGATCACTGAGACACACTACATCCCACTTTGGAAGGATACGACACTTCCCCGCATGTTATCAGATATCGCAGGGCGGATAAAGCCTGCGATGGTTGGAGTTGTGATGACTGGTGAACTTGCGGACTGCTTTGAGAGCAAGATTCAGGGCATACAATTCATCTGTGATGCGGTAGACGGTGCATTTTCAGAGAGCAAGATATATTATCTTAATAATAAATGCGAATTCACCGATAGCCCTGATGCAAGCCTTGCTGCGGCAAACTGGGCGGCGTCGGCAGGTCTTCTTGCACAGGACTACGACTGCGTCTTAGTGGATGTCGGCAGCACGACAACGGACATCATCCCGATTGCGGGAGGCGTTGCACGCGCCGGCGGAACCGACTTTGAGCGGCTGCGGCAGGATGAACTCCTGTATTCGGGCGTTCTCCGGACAAATGTCGCAACGCTTCTGGATCGGATCTTGATGGGCCGCGCCCGGTGCCGGGTATCGTCAGAGCTCTTTGCGATAACGGGAGACGTGTATCGCGTGCTTGGAATGATCGAGGACTCGGATTACACCTGCGAAACCCCGGATCACGCTGGAACAACAGTTGAGGAGTCGATTCGCAGGCTTGCACGGGTTGTCTGTGCTGATACTGACGAGATCGGTGAATATGCCGTGTACGAGATTGCAGAGCAGGTGCGAGAGGCACAGGTGCGAGAGCTTGGAATAGCGATCGATGCCGTTCTGAAACGACATGGGTTGGATCATGTCATCGGTACCGGGATCGGCGAGTTTTTGATCGAGGGTGCGGTGGATGAGGTAGGCAGCGTTCCGTGCTCCTTTATCTCTGATATGTACGGAGCGGATGTATCAAAGGTGTTTCCAGCGTATGCCGCTGCGAAACTGGT
>JAYEGZ010000074.1:0-12569 GCA_034659315.1 Methanobacteriota archaeon | reverse complement strand
TAACACCGGTTGCGTTCTTCATGCAGGCGGTCAGTTTTATGGTTGCGGATTTGTTGTACGTTGTGTTTGTGATCGTGAATGTTGCATCTGACCCATAGTTGGTTGCGGTCAGGTGAAAGATCGTCTCGTTGCCTGCAACTTCTGTCTTTTAATTAGTCTCACCCCTCTCGGTGGTAAGCGTCACCTTTTCAGGCGTTAGACTGACGTTTCCGTTCGGATAGAGTTCGGTGTATGCGAAGTCGATATGGAACTGCCCGCTTCTTGCTATAAGAACTGGAGCGGACTGGGTTGGCGCATCTATTGTGATCGCGGGTGGTGTGACTTTCGGTATGTTGTCACAGATATAAGCAGAGCCTGAATTACTGCCCTTATCGCCATCATAGTATACGCCCACGATGGCATAGTCGCCTGAGCTCGAGACGGACTGGCCGAAAAAGTCAGCCGCTGCGCCGTCACTGGCTATGAGCTTCAACTCAGTAGCATTGGCACAGGTTGTTAGAGCCAGAGTCATTAGCACTGAAATAAGTATAAATACAGGTATTTTTCGTTTCATTTTCATTTTACCCATCCCCTGATTCCGAGGTTTTTAGAATTATCTGCAGTGACAGTTCCATAAACAGCCATAAACACGACCAAGACCGCCATACTACCCCATCCCCTCCTGATGCCTCTGCTTGCTTTCATCGTGCCCCTGCCACTGTTTGCAGCCGGGCTGTCTGCTGCATTGCAGACTGGCAGCGCAAGCGTGCAAGCGCAAAGAAGAGCGCCCAGCATCAGGTCTGCTATTGTGTATGCGTCCCACGGATTAGCCCCCGGTCCCGTTGGTGTTACCCAATATCCGCATCTGGCTCACATCAACCATAAACGTTACTCTCGCCGCCGGGGGTTGGCTGGCATCTGCCGGAAGCGATTGCATCCCCCTACTGATGGGTTGTAGAGTTGCTTTGGTGATGATGGCGTTTTTCGAACGTCAAAAAGATCAGAGTTTCGGGAATAAAACCCGGGCACCATAACAAGCATACTCGTAAACGGATTGTCATACGCCAATCAGCAGCCTCACAAGATCCGCGCCTATCCGCGTCCCGTACGACCCTTTCGCCGCTGACCGCTCATCAAACGCCGAGACTGAGTCAGCCCCGTGCCCATATATCGCAAACGGCACAGGATCCGCGGTATGTGTCCGAAGTGGTATCGGTGTTGGGTGATCTGGCAAAACCATGATCACGCAGTCGGAACACCGGTCAAGAACCCGTCCCACGACTTTTTTGTCGAAGCTCTCAATCGCGGTGACCTTTGCATCCAGATCGCCTGCGTGCCCCGCCTCATCAGGCGCCTCGACATGCACGTACACGAAATCATGATCCTCAAGCGTTTTCATCGCGTAATCCGCTTTCCCGGCGTAATTCGTATCGAGATATCCTGTCGCTCCCGGAACCTCGATCACATCCATCCCAGCGTAGATGGCAAGCCCTTTCAGGAGATCAACGGCTGAAATCATCGAGCCAGTGATTCCGAACATCTCCTCAAACGATGGGAAACTTGGCGCATTCCCCTGCCCCCAGAGCCAGATATGCGTCGCTGGATTCTTCCCCACACGGACGCGCTCTTCGTTGACCGGGTGGCCATCAAGCACCGCCGCCGACTTGCGGATTAGATCAGAGACTGCATCGCAGCCCTCGCCCGTCGGCATCTGCGACTCCATCGGCTCGCCGAGTACGTCATGCGGCGGCGTGCACACCGCGGATGCTCCGATGCCATCTGTCACCATCAGGTGGCGGTAGCTGATTCCCGCGTGGAAGCGGACGCGGTCCGTGGAGAGTGACGCATCGATTGAAGCGATCAATTCCGCCGCTTCCTCGCTTGTGATATGTCCTGCGCTGTAATCGGCGATCATGCCATCTGTCACCGTGATCAGGTTGCATCTGAACGCAATCTCGTCCTCCGTGAGCGTTACTCCCATGCTCGCAGCCTCAAGCGGTCCTCTGCCGGTGTAGTATACCTCAGGAGCGTAGCCGAGAATTGACATGTTCGCAATCTCACTTCCCGCGGGCAGTCCATCCGGAACCGTCTTAGCAAGACCGCATCTGCCGTGCTTTGCGATGTAATCCATATTCGGAGTGTTTGCGTGCTCAAGGGGGGTCTTTCCTCCGAGTTCCGTGAGCGGGACATCTGCCATCCCATCGCCGAGGAGAATTAGGTATTTCATGCCGCTCATCTCACCACTCATCATTCTGCCGTTCACTCCATCTCATCGATCATCCTTGCCAGCCGGTCGCACGAGACCCCATGCTTCGCCTCGCTGCAGACCTTGATCTTATCAAGAAGAGCGCAGAGGTGATCCTGATCGAGATCGTAGCCAAGTCGTTCTGTTACGAACTTAAGCGCCTTCTTTCCGGTGTGCTTGCCAAGAATATAGTTTCTGCCACCGCCCACAAGTTCCGGAGAAAAGACCTCGTAGGTACTGGTGTTCTCGAGCATCGCTGCGATGTGGATTCCGGATTCGTGGCAGAACGCATTTTCGCCGACTATGGGCTTGGTTTTTGCGACCTTGAGTCCGGAATACTCCTCCACCATCTTTGAGAGCGACAGGAGATGCGAGAGATCGTATTTATCGATTCCGTACTGTATCAGAAGCCCTGTGAGCAACTCCTCAAGCGGCGTGTTTCCGACCCGCTCCCCGATCCCGTTAACAGTTGCATGAAGCTGTGTTGCCCCGGTCTCCGCAGCAACGATCGTGTTTGCGGTCGCCATTCCGAGGTCGTTGTGGCAGTGGATGCAGAGCGGGGTATTTGTCGTCTTCTTGATCTCTTTTATCATGAAATACGTGGTACTCGGATCGAGAATTCCTACGGTGTCTGCAATGCTCAGGTAATCCGCGTTGTGCGCCTCGGCGATCTGATAGACTCGTTTCAACACATCCATGTCTGTGCGGGTCGCATCCTCGGCAGCGAACCTGACCGCAAGCCCATGATCCTTCGCATAGTCTACGACATCGATTGCGCAGTCGGTAGCCTCGTCTATCGTCATGTGATGCTTGTAGCGCAGATGAATGTCAGACGTTGCGATGAAGATGCTCACGATATCGACGTTCGCATCCAGCGCGGCATCGACATCCGATGTCTTTGCGCGGGCAAGGCAGCAGATCCGGGCGCCAAGTCCGAGTTTTGTAATATTGCGTATGGTTGTGAGTTCTTCTTTGGATACCACTGGAAATCCTGCCTCGATGATCTCAACACCAACATCATCCAGTTTCCGTGCGATATCGATCTTCTCCTGCTCGGTAAACGCAATCCCGGCAGCCTGTTCACCGTCCCGCAGTGTCACATCGCAGATCTCAATGTCTTTTGGCTTCAGCTTGATGAAGTCCATCAACGTGTTTCGTGAGTATTCCGGGTGATCTTCCATGGTTATGGATGGGGATTGGTTTTTAGAAAAAGGTTTGTATCTGCATGGCTTTGGGATATTATTATCCGACCAACTGCCCACCCAACTCCGCAATCCACCGCTGCAAGTTCGACCACGCGGCACCATATAATGCCCTAACCAACACAATTGACACAATCGTATTTTCACATACGATGTACGTGTTTAGCTGTGGCGAAAAAATCACGGGATTCCACGAGAGTGACATAGACATTTTGTGAAAATCCATGGAATCTCGTGGTTAGCTAAATATATACAAGCTCTGAAATGCACGAATTCCAAATTGCATGTGCAAAGCTGCATATAAGCCCATGATAGCTTTTTACAAGAACGCAAACCCTCTTGGAAGCTCGCCAACGATTTTTCTGAATGCGGGCGACCAGTTCTCAGGATCGAGTCCCTTCTGCGCAAGAAGTGCGCTTGCCCAGCGCTCAAGCCCAACTCCGGAACACCCGCTCCATAATTCAGACCCACTCTGCGATTTCACGCCAAATCCGGTTGGGTATTTGTCCCCATTCACGCTCACGTTCTGGAATTCGAGCCATCCCTCTCGATACGGCATGAATGATTCATAGTCAATCGTGCCCACGCTCTTGCTCCCCGCAGTCCCGGTTAAACCCTCCTGCGCCATGAACCATGGTGTAACCCACGCCTTTCGCCAGGTCAGTTCGAGTATCTCCTCGAATATGTATTTATACCGCTCCTGGATGCGTTCTGACTCCTCGACGACCTGTTCCGGAGTTCCCATCCAGACAATCTCGATGCGATGGAACTCATCCACCCGCTCTATGCCGTGGATGCCTCCGCTCTCGTACCGGTGCGACGTCCCTGAGCGGTCGAATACGCGGGCAGGAAACGCGTCATCCGCGAGGGTCATTCCCTGCAAAAAATGCCAGAACGGTGGGCACTGGGCATAACACAAACCTCCGATCGGCTTATCGATCTTTTGTTCGATCATATCGAGTGGGACCTCATGCGTGACCTTGTAATAGTCAGAGACTTCCTCCCAGAAGTCAGGATCCCTCGTTTTTGGTGGGCAAACATAATAAATTTCAGGATAAACGCCTTTCGCGTGTCCCGACCGCTCCCAGACGCTCCAAGGAACGAGTTTCGGAAAAATCATCTCCCGGTACCCGAGAAACTCAAGAACCTCCTTTGCCACGATGCTCTCAAAAGCCCTGAACAGCCTGGTGATCTCAGGACCGTAAATCCACTGCCCGCGGGCTGCTCCGTGCTTGATCCAGTTTTTTTTGAGCAGTTCTGCTGTCGGGTCCTTGGTGCAGAGGATCTGCTTTTGTTCGCTTTCCCAGAGCAGGTTCCAGTGTTCCTCTTTGCCGCCGTACCCCTGCATCGCGATCTTATCCTCGATAAGTGTGATTATCCGGTCAGGTATCCGATTCTGGATCTGCGACTCATTGATCTCCATCTCCACGGTGATCTCCTGACCATCGAACTCGATATTTGAGACATAAGGGATTTTCGTTGATTTGACGGGGTCGTTTGATGGGAATTTCACGACAAAGGACTCGATCTCGATGCCTCTGATGCCTATGCGGTATTTCTTTCCAAGAAGAGCTGCAAGAGGCTTTTTAAACCTGAGAACCGCATCATGCGCCCGCACATATCGATCTGATTCGATCTCGATGTGTATCTTCTGATCTTCGATCCGAAAGTTCAGTATTTTTGCGCCTTTCCCGGCTGGCGCGCCTTTTGCCAGGAATGTTTCGTTTGCTTCGCCTATTAAGGCTGCGATGTCCGCGTCTGCCTGATTCACAGGCGCGCTGGTGTTGAAGTAGCCGACCAGATGGAAGTACATAGTACTTCACATACATGCTAAGCCTCCATAAATATTGTGTAGATGCGGACCCGCGACCTGCCACCCTCACGTCTACGCTGACGTTCTTGCCGCAGCAGCAAGGTTCGCGATCCTCGCCGCAAACGCGCCAGCAACAAAACCCGCATCGATATTGACGACCGCAAGAACCGAGCACGACTGGAGCATCGAGAGAAGCGCAGCCTCGCCCATGCCGCCTGCGCCGTAGCCCACAGAGACCGGCAGCCCGATCACAGGAACCGGAACAAGCCCTGCAACAACTGTTGGGAGCGTACCATCCCTTCCTGCGGCAACCACGATCGCATCAACCCCCTTCTCGATCAGGCTGCCAAGATCCGGGAAGAGCCGGTGGATGCCTGCTGCGCCCGCATCATAGATCATCGAAACATCGCACCCCATCTCATCTGCCATAACCCGCGCCTCCTCTGCAACAGGGATGTCGGCAGTGCCCGCAGTGATGATACCAATCCTCCCGCCCGTTTTTTCCGGGGGGGCGGTGCTGCGGGCGCACACAAGTGTTCTAGCCCGCTCACTCCATTCCATAGTCCGGGGGCGGGGGTCGATGCCCGACCTGAGTGCATCAATCTGGACTTCTGACACCCGCGTAATTAGTATGCGCCCCCCACCTGCAAGACACGCCTGCACGATCCGGACAAGGTCATCCAAGCTCTTCCCCTCTGCAAGGATCGCTTCTGGCACGCCGGTTCGCTCTGCCCGCTGATCATCGATCCTTGCGATGCGGGAGATTTCCTTGAAGCGAAGGAGCCGGATCTGTGTTTCAGCATCATTGATCGTGATCTCGTTTTCTTTGATCCGGGTAAGGATGGATGTGATGGATGTGTGGGAAGTGGGGGGTGTGATAGATGTGGTGGGTGTGGTTGGCATGGTGATCAGGTTCCTTCAGTTAAGCTTGACGTCAATTGGATTTTGTGGATTTTCGTGGACGTATCTTTCATGGATGGATCACCCCGGTATAAGGATTTTCGCAAACAGGTCACAAACGACCGGGTTACTCACATAAAGCTCATCGAGATGAATGCCACATACACCATGATAAACAGCAGACCGACTCTCCGGTCAAAGATCCCGCGGTACCGCATAAAGAGTACCATTGCCATTGCCAGAAAAACCATCAGAACGATATTATTCACAAGCACCTCGCCATTGGTCAGCGGGATGGTGCCTATCGCAGCACCGACTCCAAGAGCGAGCAAGATGTTTGCAATGTTGCTTCCGATAACGTTTCCAATAATCATCATGCCACGATTTTTCCGGGCGGCGGCAATCGAGACCGCGAGCTCCGGAAGCGAGGTGCCAAGCGCCACCAGCGTAAGTCCGATGATGGTAGCAGAGATTCCGAGTTCGGATGCGAGATCGACCGCGGAGCCCACCAGAAACTTACATGAAACAAGCACGCCGCCAGCCCCGACAACGATCATGAACACCGACTCCGCGAGTGCCTTCTTGTTGTTGTGGGGATGATCCGCTGCAATAGTACGCGCTGACTGGTGCCTGTGGTACCCATCCCACAGATACCATCCGTACACCAGCAGCAGCAAAAACCCTTCGATGCGCGTGATCTTGCTGTTGTACAGGAAACAGCATGTTGCGGCAACAAGTATCAGGACATGGATCTTTGCATCGCGGTGAATCCCCTGCCCGACGATGATCGGGCGAATCAGACATGACGCGCCAAGTATCAGCGCGATGTTGGTGATGTTTGACCCGATGATGTTTCCGAATGCAAGATCTGCGTTACCAGTCATACTTGAGTATACCGAGACTGCGATCTCCGGAAGCGAGGTGCCGATCGATATAATGGTCAGCCCGATCATGAACTCCGAGACTCCGATGATTCTTGAGAGCCTTGATGCGCCATCTGTGAACCAGTTGCTCGAGTATGACAGGAAGATGGCGGCGGTCAGGATGACTGCGAGTTCTGTTAGCATGAGTGATAGATTGGTTTAATAGTACATAATCGTTATAACCTAATCATGATGACCCATCAACCGGAGGAAAACAACATTGGCTAGAAAAACAGCCAGAAAAGCAGATCGCTGGAAATCAAAGATATGGTACCAGATCGTCGCCCCTGAGATGTTTGGCAGGGCGGTTATAGCCGAAACGTTTGCGGATGCGCCGGAAAAATTGATCGGACGGACGATTGAAGTTACTGTTGCTGAGCTAACGAACGAGTTCTCGAAACAAAACAGCAAGCTGAAGTTCAAGGTCAGCGAGGTGAACGGGACTACGGCAAATACCGTATTTCTGGGACATCGACTGGCAAATGACTACATTGCATCGCTGATCAAACGCCAGACCTCGCGCATCAATGCCAATTTCGAGGTGCGCACCAGGGACGGGTATCGAATAGTCATAAAACCAACCTGTTTCACGACGCACCGTGCAAAAACAAGCCAGATCGAAGCGATACGCGAGAAAGCAGAGAAACTCGTCAGTGACCGAGCAAGAAAACTTGATTTTGAAAAGTTGATCGAAGAAACAGTGCAGGGAAAGCTTTCAGCGAAGATATACCGCAGTGTTAAGAATATATATCCGCTACGCAGAGTGGAAATTCTGAAAACAGAAGTTATATCATCTGCCACATGGCAGTAAAGGTGTGGCAGGAAGCCAGTCGGCTTTTTTCGCATCCGGACCAAACCATAGATCATTAGATCATGCATCTCACAGCCCCTGACGAACGTATCCTTGCGGGCGAGCAGGGCTATGTGATGCAAAAGGCGATCGAGATTCTCTCTGCACTCGGTGATATCTATGGCGCGGATCGTTTGATACCTGTGAAAAGCACCCAGATCGCTGGAGTGTCATATAAAACCATCGGCAATGCCGGACTCGAGTGGATATCCGATCTATCCGGCATGGTGCGCGTCCCCTCAATACTAAATCCCGCGGGGATTGACCGTCTGCGGTGGAGGGAACTCGGGGTTTCTGAGGAGTTTGCTGCAAAACAGGAGCAGATCATCGACGCTTATGAAAAATTAGGTATTATTGCCGAGTGTACATGTACGCCATATCACTTACGTGGCGATATTGCGCGGACCGGTGGTCATCTCGCATGGAGCGAGTCATCGGCGGTTTCTTATGCAAATTCAGTCATAGGAGCGCGGACAAACAGGGAAGGCGGACCTTCTGCACTTGCTGCAGCATTAATCGGGAAAACACCGAACTACGGGTATCATCTGGACGAGAATCGTATCCCTTCTCTTGCGATCAGCGTCGAAGGTAAACTGAGCGGCACCGATTATGGCGCGCTCGGCTACATCGCCGGCAGGATCGCTGGCGCGAGGGTTCCGGTCTTCTCGCTTGAATCGGTGCCGACAGACGACGAACGAAAAGCGCTCGGTGCGGCGATGGCAGCCTCAGGCGCTGTTGCGCTTTATTACATCGATGGTTTGCCGCCGCACCCACCCGGAGGTGAACGCGGGCATGAACCGGGGTATGAGCATGGGTGCGAGTGTGGCATCGATGAGCGCGTCACAATCGAGCAGAGTGAGATTGCAGGCGTGTACGGGATGTGCCGGTGCGATCCTGACATCATCGCGCTCGGCTGCCCACACTGTTCGGCTGATGAGCTTCTGGAACTGCGCGATCTGCTTGCAGGCAAAACTGTGACAAAAGAGTTCTGGATCTGCACGTCTCGGACACTGCGAGACCGGCATCCTGACATCGTTGCCGGGATTGAATCAAGCGGCGCAAAGGTGATATGCGACACCTGCATGGTGGTCTCGCCGATGTGCGCACAGTACGATTGCATGATGGTTGCCTCGGGTAAGGCACTTGCCTACGTGCCGCAGATGTGCGGGACTGACGCCGTACTCGGGCGCATCGAGGATTGCGTCAGGGCAGCCGTGGGCGGTAAGTGATGGGGCTGCGTGCTTGGTGGTGACCCTGCGATCATCAGGTTTTTAGACAATCGCGCCGAAATATTCTGGATAGAGGATGAACGCAAACATTTACGAGATATTCAACTCCGTTCAGGGTGAAGGGATCTATGCTGGCACAAGACAGGTCTTTGTCAGGTTCTGCGGCTGCCAGTTACGGTGCGAATACTGTGATACCCAGGGTGCGCACCATCCGGCTGGCGAGTGCCGGATCAATGATCGCCGTATCAACAATCCCATGGATGTTGGCGTTTTAATCGACACTATCACTGACCTGTGGACGCCTTCCACGAGACACATCAGTTTAACCGGCGGAGAGCCGCTGTTGCACCATGGTTTCATCAAAGAGCTTGCAAACATCACACCTGAACCGATATACCTGGAGACAAACTCCGGTTTTCCGAAATATGCAAGAAACGTGGCAGACATGATCGATGTCGCTGCATGTGATATTAAGCTCCCCGAACATCGGTCAACGGCTGACTATGACCGCCTGCTACACGCTGAATTAGAGACAATTGAGATATTTCATTCGATGGATGTTGAAACTTTTGTCAAGATCATTGTACTCATGAAAACTACAGAAGAAAGCATTAAAAGTGCTGTTTCTGGTATAAAATCTATTGATGAGTCTATCCCATTAATTTTGCAGCCGGTAACGCCCATGAATATCGATATCCGAAAGTTGCTCGGTTTGATGGATTTTGCGGGTACACATCTCTCGGATGTCCGCATGATCCCACAGATACATCGAATGATCCGGATTCCGTGATGGTGTGCGTCGCTAACCGGATAATCGACAAGAAACGGCACACCCTGCTGAATGACTAAAGCTAACGACGTTCATCAGATGGATTTTGTGAGACCAAGACCCGTCAAAGGTCGTGGGTCATGCCATCTACGAGATGTTTACACTCATGAACTACCAAAACCAAAGCGCCGAAAAAATCATGGGATTTCACCCGCCCCCACTTTCTCGTGGAAAATCGGTGTAATCTTGTGGTTAGCCTTACCAGCTAAACACGTAACGTCAGAACAATTGATTAACACCTGCCGAGCATCACTATCCCATGCCCGAACCATTCATGCTTGCGCTCTCGATACTCATTGGATTCGCGCTTGGCATCATCAGTGGGCTTGTCCCGGGCATACACACAAACAACTTCGCACTGATCCTGCTTACGCTCTCCCCCGCAATCGCACACCTTGGATTTACAAATACAAACATCGCAGTCATCATTCTTGCAAACTCAATCACGCACACATTCCTAAACATCATTCCAGCAGTATACCTCGGCGCACCCGACGCAGACACCGCGCTTGCGGTGCTACCTGGTCATGACATGCTGCTCGACGGGTTTGGTGCGGCAGCGGTCAGATTATCGGCGATCGGCAGTGCAGGATCGATCATCATATCGTTACTGATTGCAGCCCCGCTCATGTTGTTCTTCAGCCGGTATTATGACCTCATACGTGAGAACATGGGAGGGATCCTGATGGTAATCGTCATAATCATGATCCTCACCGAATCAGGGCGGTATATCGAGGGGCAGGGGTCTCTTGTACATCTAAAATACAAATTCTATGCAACGATCATCATTCTCATATCCGGAGTCCTTGGATTACTTGCATTTGAAAATTCGCATCTGATGCATCCGATTCTTCAGTTCGATTCGCCTGACACACCGTTTTCACCATCAATCCTGCTCCCACTCCTGACCGGGCTTTTCGGAGCGCCCGTGCTCCTGATCAGCATACTCACAAAATCAAGTATACCTGCACAGCGCAGGAGTTCGATAGATCTACAATCAAAATGGGTGCTGCGTGGAATCGCAGTCGGGAGCGTCGCCGGATCGATCGTTGCGTGGCTGCCCGGAGTATCTTCGTCGGTTGCGACGGTGCTCGCACGATTAGCGATCAGAGGAAGACTCGAGGACCACCGGACAATGGCAATGGAGTTTATTGTCTCGGTTTCCGGTGCAAACACATCAAACGCCGTTTTTTGTTTGATTGCGATCTTTGTCATCGGGTACCCCCGAAGCGGGGCAATGATCGCAGTGCGAGATCTGGTCGGCATGCCAATAGACGTGCCCACAGTCCTGCTTTTCCTGACTGTCATCGCGCTCGTTTCGATTGCAGCATATATCACCACGATATCCATCGGGGATTTTGCCCCATCTGTGCTAAAACACGTCAATTATCAGAAATTGTGCGCAACAGTCATTATCGGGCTTATCTTGATGGTCTCTGTAGGGGGCGGCGCATTCGGGCTTGCAGTCTTCCTGACTGCGGTGCCAGTCGGGCTGCTTCCATATTACATGGGCATCCGAAAGAGCCACGCAATGGGTGTGATCCTGCTGCCCGTGGCGATGTATTACTTCGGAATGCGCTAAGCTCTGGACGTACCTGTTTAACTAACCATGGGATTATACAAATTTCCACGAGAAAGTATGGGATGGCAGGATAATAATGCAAACATAGCACTAATATCTTACTGTACTACCATCTTCCCCGCCAATCTCGTGGAATCCCATGATTTCCTCGCATCAGCTAAACACACACAAAATTTAATACCACAACGCCAGAATCAATGAGCAAGAGGTATAACAACATGGGAAAAATACTTGGAATCGATCTTGGAACTACAAACTCATGCATGGCAGTGATGGAAGGCGGCGAACCAACCATCATACCAAACGCCGAGGGCGGAAGAACCATCCCATCGGTCGTGGGCTTCTCGAAGACCGGGGAACGACTGGTAGGGCAGATCGCAAAGAGACAGGCGATCTTGAACCCTGGACAGACGGTTTCATCGATCAAGCGGCATGTTGGTGAGAAAGATTACACCGTAGACATCGATGGCAAAAACTACACGCCCCAGGAAATATCTGCCATGATCCTACAGAAGATGAAGGCGGATGCTGAGGCGTATCTCGGGGAGACGATCGCTGACGCCGTGATCACCGTGCCCGCATACTTTGATGACGCGCAGCGGCAAGCGACAAAGGATGCAGGAACTGTAGCGGGATTTGATGTAAAACGGATCATCAACGAGCCGACTGCCGCGGCGTTTGCTTATGGGATCGACAAAGGCGAAGGCGAACAGACCGTGATGGTGTATGATCTCGGCGGAGGTACGTTCGATGTCTCGATTCTGGAGCTGGATCCGGGAGTTGGAACGTTTGAGGTCAGATCAACCTCAGGGGACACTCATCTTGGTGGAGATGACTTTGATACGCTGATTGTGGACCATATCGTATCTGAATTCAAGAAACAGGAAGGTATCGACCTCTCCAAAGACAAATCAGTGATGCAGCGGCTCACCGATGCCGCCGAGAAGGCAAAGATCGAACTATCCGGCGTGGTTACCAGCAGCATCAGCCTGCCGTTCATCACGGTGGGACCTGACG
>JAYEGZ010000073.1:0-3767 GCA_034659315.1 Methanobacteriota archaeon | reverse complement strand
AAAATTTTAGCTGCGGATGTGCACATATTCCACTGATTATGCCTATCTAATTATACTTATATTTATCGAGTCTGTGTCCGGTTTTCCACGATCCGAACAAGCAAGAGTTTTTTTTACCAGAACGGCTGACAATTCTTGCTGTTGATTTGTTATTTAAGATAAGTGTTTACTGACAAAAAGTTTATATATCATCTAAAACAACAGCTAAAAAGCACATACGTACCAGTGAGATGCATACAATGAAACAATCTTCAGCAGACACAGAAATAATATTCTTATGGGGGGCGCAATCCCTCACCGACTCATGTGGTGTCGGTGTGGTCATACCGCGCAGAGAAACATGAGAGTGAAGCTTCGGTTTCTGGATATTATGTTCCTGCTCGGTTTTGTATTCAGCACTATGACGTATGCTTTAACTATTTATCACCTGCAAAGTGGTTTATTCTATGAATGCAATCCCTTGCTTCGTTTTTTCGTTGCGATTGGTGATTATGGTGCGGTTCTGTTCTTCAGCATGGTATGGACGACACTTGCCACTGGCTATTACTACATGCGCAAACGTGAGATAACCCCGTTCTGGGCGTACACAGCATTCTCGTCAGTTTTTCTGGGGTTGTTCAATTTTCTGCATGATCTGATCGTTGTAGCAGCGGTGTAGGCATCCGATAACCTTTTGGATGCCCGCGCCAACTTATATAACACGAGAACAACACAGGTGCGATTTCCATGAACATCGAAGACACACTAATCATGATCCCGGGGCCTGTCCCGGTCGTGCCACGCATCCTGCGTGCGATGGCAAAACCAGTCATCAACCACCGCGGCGAGGAGTTCGCGGAACTGTTTGGTGAGTGCAGAGCGCTCTTTGCAGACATGTTCCGGACAAAGAACGACATCATGCTCCTGAGCGGCTCAGGCACCAGCGGGATGGAGGCTGCGATCGGAAACCTGATTAATCAGGACGAAACGATCGTTACGCCAGTGAACGGCAAGTTTGGCGAGCGGTTCCGCGATATCGGTGGGTTATACGGAAACGCGGTTCCGATCGAGTCAGAATGGGGCTATCCGATCGATCTGGACCGCGTGGCAGCCGCACTCGAAGATGGTGCAGACGCGGTCGCGATGGTGCATAACGAAACCTCGGTCGGGATGCTCAATCCTGCAAAGGAGATCGGGAAACTTGCACAAAAGCACGATGCACTATTCATCATGGACGGAATTACCTCAATCGGCGGTTCCGAGGTTCTTGTGGATAAATGGGGGGCAGACATAGCAATTCTTGGCTCGCAGAAGTGTATCGGTGCACCTCCCGGGTTTGCCGCGGTTTCGGTGAGCAAACGTGCATTTGAGAAGATGGAAGATGTGAAAAATCCACCGTATTATCTGGACCTCAAAGCGCACAAGAAGAGCGCTGGCAAGGGTCAGACGCCGTACACACCGTCGATCCCGCTCTTCTATGCGGTACAAGAGGCGCTCCGGATCGCACATGAGGAAGGACTCCCTGCACGGATGCAGAGGCAGGCGACTGGTGCTGCGGCGGTGCGCGCTGCGGCGGATGCAATGGGAATTGAGATGTTTCCACAGCCGGACGAACTGAGCAGGTACTCAGACACCGTTACAGCGATGAAAGTGCCATCCGGCATCGCATTTGATCAAATGAAGAAGGAAATGCTTGCACACAAGATACTGATCGCTGGTGGGCAGGCACATCTCAAGGGCAAAATCTTCAGGATTGGGAGCATGGGCAACTTTGGACCAAAAGATCTCCTGATCACGATCCAGATGCTTGAATCGGTTCTTCACAGACACGGAGTCGTCTCCGAGTTCGGAGCAGGAACCGAGGCGGCAGGGTCGGTGCTGGCGGTTTGATACGGAAAATCGTGCCTGTGAAATGCAGGTTGCATCAGGGCCCGGTAACAACAACCCCCAGGTTCGGATGAACGATATCCACCGGGCATTTGAAGCTGCATGTCGTGAGATCCTTGAACATATCCTGCATTATGAAATAACCACCGAAAAGGAGCTTAATACTGCAAAGAAGCAGGTCAGCGCCAGATATAAGCTCTCAAGCCTGCCAAAAAACGCGGACATCCTTGCAGTCTGTTCGACAGACGAGCGGGTGGTTGCGGTTCCGATACTCCAGCGAAAGCCTGTCCGCACGGTGTCAGGCGTCGCAGTGGTTGCGGTGATGACTTCGCCGTATCCATGCCCGCATGGCGCATGTATTCCATGCCCGGGCGGTCCTGCATCTGTTTTCAACACGCCGCAGAGCTATATGGGAAGAGAGCCTGCGACCATGCGTGCGATCTCGTGCGGCTATGATCCTTACGCCCAGGTTGAAAACCGCCTGCGGCAGCTGCACCAGATCGGGCATCCGGTTGACAAGGCTGAACTGATTGTCATGGGTGGGACATTTACTGCCCGACCGCCGGATTACCAGCAGTGGTTCGTTGGGCGGTGTCTTGAGGCTATGAACGATTTCACAGGCTTCACAGGCTCTGGTGGGCAGGGCATAGATGACTCTGACCCTGCCCCGGACCTCAACCTATACTCTGATCATGACCTTGACCATGATCTTAAAACCGTTATAGCCACAAACGAGACTGCACGGGTCCGGAACATTGGAATCACCTTTGAAACCAGACCTGACGCCCTTGCGACTGGTGAAATTAACCGTCTGCTTGAGATGGGTGCAACAAAGGTGGAGATCGGTGTTCAGAGCACTTACGATTCGGTATTGAAGCTGATCAACCGCGGGCACACCGTACAGGATGCAATTGATGCCAATAAGCGGCTTCGGGACAGCGGGATCAAAGTCGGGTTCCATGTGATGATCGGGCTGCCCGGATCAAGTATTGACGATGATCTCCGGATGTTTGAGACGATCTTTGGCGATCCGTCGTTCTGCCCGGATCATCTGAAGATATATCCGACACTCGTGACCGAGGGGACCGTGCTACACCAGTGGTGGGAGGGCGGTAGCTACATTTCACTTGAGAACGACGATGCGGTGGAACTGCTCGCAGAGATCAAACGCCTGCTCCCGAAATGGGTGCGGTTGCAGCGGATTCAGCGAGACATCCCCGCGCAGCAGATTATAGCCGGCGTCACCAAAGGCAACATCCGTCAGCTTGCAGAGGCGCGGCTGTGGCAGAAAGGGGGCTTTTGCAGGTGCATCCGGTGCCACGAGGTCGGTCATGCAACGCTTCGCGGTATAAAGCCAGTGCCGGGACCCAGGGCGATCGAACTGCTTGTTGAGACCTACAGAGCATGTGGCGGCACCGAGCACTTCATATCATTTGAGGACATGGCAAATGACATCCTGATCGGGTTTCTGCGGCTGCGATTTCCGCACTCTCCGCACCGGGCTGAGCTTACGGGGGCGGCTCTCGTGCGCGAACTGGTAGTGTACGGCGGTATGGTATGTATAGGCACTGATCCCGGAAAGCACCAGTGGCAGCACAGGGGTTACGGGAAGAAGCTGCTTGATGTGGCAGAAGAGATCGCGTCAGCACACGGATTTGAAAAAATAGCGGTCACAAGCGGCATCGGCGTGCGTGAGTACTACCAGAAGCAGGGGTATATGCGGGAGGGTATGTACATGGTAAAAGGTCTTTAGGCCAATGCCACTACCTTAAGCAGATACCTCGCCCCACATAATTCGTTACAGGCTTTTTCTAGTGGTTTAGTGAGTAACGGGTAAGGTTTACGCCATCGTTTGATGGTATGCGGAACATGTACGCCCAATTATCCCACTTACAAGTATT
>JAYEGZ010000072.1:0-14472 GCA_034659315.1 Methanobacteriota archaeon | reverse complement strand
TCTTATTGAATCACTAACTCCGCTTATTCTCATACGTTTACCCCAATAATATACTCGGCACTCATGTTATATAATCATTGCTCGACATTCCTGCCACTGTAGCCCTGTCGCCCCGGTTCATGAATTATAAGGTGCTTCCCCTGCCCCCGCCTTTTCAGATGGTGTCACAAAGAGCCCATACTGTGGATCAATGGATACCTCCCGGCTTATGCGCCAGTGTTCCAAACACCACCATGGCGGGGCTCCCCACAGGACAAATTAGCGTGCCGGACCGCGAAGTTTGGTCCGGCACCATGGCACAATAAGGGTACTGGATGCCACATGGCATGCCATCTCCTTATCAACCCAACATTTATCTACTATCAGCCAAAGAATCGGTATATGGAATTCGAGAAATCCATCATAGGTTGTTTGACTTCATACAGCCGTCCATCCCCTCAAAATCGATATTCTCGAATTCCTTTCTTATACTTTTTTTCTTTGAAAGGAGATTAACACATGACTATTCGGCTGGGATTCGTAGTATCTGAGTTTAATCGGGATTTGACCTATCAGATGGAACTGCTCGGGCGGGAACACGCCAGATTTCTCGGGGCAGAGATTGCTGAGACGATCATGGTTCCGGGTGTGTATGATATGCCGCTTGCGATCAAAAAACTCGTATCCAGCGAGGCGATCGACGCAGTTGTTACCATCGGCTGTGTGATCGAGGGCGCGACCAAACATGATGAGATCGTGGTGCAACACGCTGCCAGAAAGATCATGGACCTCTCGCTTGAGTCCGGAAAACCCGTGACGCTTGGCATATCAGGTCCGGGAATGACTCGCATGGAGGCACACCAGCGCGTGGATTATGCGAAGCGTGCTGTCGAGGCGGCTGTAAAGATGGTGGAACGAATCAGATAATCGATACAACCACTCGAATTTTCAGATAGTGCCCCGGTTTTTGGTAGTGGCATAATCTACGGTAGTTTATCATAACATGAGAACGTGTGGATCGATGAAATCAGCGTAATCCGTGTTAATCTGTGGCTAAAAGTTTCATTTGCCACTGATTAACACAGATGGACACGGATTATCAGTCTTTTGGAGGGTGGTTACTGTATTGGTACACTACCCTGTTTTCGGGGACCCCTAAAATCCCCTACGCCGCATCCTCCATTTCGATCCTCGGCGCGACACCGAGCGACTTAATCTCATCGAGCAGCAGTTTGAATGCATAGCTCATATCCACAGGATATATATCGACCTCGGAATTACAGTTGGTGCAGAACGAAACATTCTTTCTCTGATCATACGTTGCGATCATCCCACACTTACTGCAGACCAGTTCGGTCACCTTGTCAGATTCATCAAGGAGTCGCTCCTTAAGCGAGAGCGCAGCCCCGTGCCCGATAAGAACATCCCGCTCCATCTCTCCGAACCTGAGACCGCCGTCTCGTGCGCGACCCTCTGTTGGCTGGCGTGTCAGCACCTGAACAGGTCCGCGGGACCGTGCATGGATCTTGGATGCAACCATGTGGTGAAGCTTCTGGTATAGAATAACTCCAACAAATATATCAGCCTGGATTTGCATTCCTGTGACGCCGTCATACATCACTTCCTTGCCAGAGTGTGCAAACCCGCAACTCTTAAGCCCGTCGCGTAACTCGACTTCAGTTGCGCCTGAAAAGGCAGTGGCATCAATCGATTCTCCTTTCATCGAGCCAACCTTTCCGCCGATCATCTCCATCACATGCCCGATCGTCATTCTTGACGGGATCGCATGTGGATTGATGATCAGGTCAGGGACGAGCCCCTGCTCTGTAAATGGCATATCTTCATAAGGCACAACCAGACCGAGAACACCTTTCTGCCCGTGTCTGGATGCGAATTTGTCCCCGATCTCCGGGATCCGCTGGTCTCTGATCTTCACCTTTGCAAGACGAGACCCATACGACTCAGTTATAATAATCGTATCCACGACCCCTTTCTCATTTGACCGCATCGTCACCGAGTTCTCCCGGCGTTGCTGCGGAGCAAGCCCGAGCTCGGTTGGTTCCTCAACAAACCGCGGAGGGGATGTCTTCCCGATGAGAACGTCTCCATGATCGACAACGGTCTCAGGATTGATCAGACCATCGGCGTCAAGGTGCGCGTAAGCCTCTTCGCCTCTTGCACCCCGGACCTCCGCGTCAGGGATCTCGAAATGGTCCTCCTGCCCGCCAGGGTACCTGTGCTCACCTCCTTCGAGTGTCCTGAAGAAGTGGCTGCGCCCGAGCCCACGCTCGATCGAACCTTTGTTGATCACGAGTGCATCCTCAATATTGTAGCCCTCAAACGAGAGCACTGCGACCACAAAGTTCTGACCTGCGGGACGGCGGTCCGCCCCGATGGCGGTCGATGTGAGCGTATTCACCATCGGACGCTGCGGATAATGGAGAACGTGTCCGCGGGTATCCGACCGCAGTTTTGTGTTTGCTGCAGGAAGCCCGATGCACTGCTTAATCATGGCAGCACCCATCGTGTTTCTCGGAGACGCGTTATGTTCAGGAAACGGGACCATGCCGGTGCCGATTCCAAGAATCAGGGCTGGCTCGATCTCGAGATGCGTGTGCTCCAGCGTGATATCCGTTTCATTGATAGCAATCAGCGCATTTTCTTCCTCTTCAGCATCAAGATACTCGATCAAACCCTGTGATACAAGGTCGTCAAAATCAAGATCGCCATTCTTGAGTTGTTCAATGTGGTCATCGGTGATCCGCGATCTGCCACCTTCAACCACGATCGAGGGGCGGCGAGCCCTGCCCATATCGGTGTTGATGAGCACGTCATGCCCCTGCAACGCAACATTGAGCTGACCGTCAACGATTCCCTGCCTCCGTTTCACCCGGATCTCATGCACCAGTTCCGCGGTGTTTTCATGGATGCCAACCAGTTCACCATCCAAAAATACTTTGCCTCTCATCATCAGTCATTCACCCCTTTATACCGCAACGACACCACACATACGAAGCTCATCCCGGATGCCTTCGGTGGACTTGACCCCTGTGGACAGTTCCACCATCTGGGCAAAGTTCTTCACAAGACCACAGTTGGGGCCCTCTGGTGTCTCAGATGGGCATAATCTACCCCATTGTGTCGAATGAAGGTCTCTTGCCTCGAAATGCGGCTGTGTTCGCGACAGTGGCGAGATCACCCTGCGTAGATGAGATAGGGCGGCGATGTGATCCGTGCGATCGAGCAACTGCGCGACACCGGTGCGCCCGCCAACCCAGTTTCCGGTCGCAAGTGGATAAACGATCCGCTGGGTGAGTACGTCGGGACGTATCACGGTCTTGATATTTAATTCCCGCTTCCTCATGCTTGCACGCTCTATCTGGTACTTGATATCCCTTGCGAGTCGGTTGAAGGAGACCCGGAAGAGATCCTCCATCAGATTCCCTGATAGTTTTAGCCTTTTGTTTGCGTAATGATCCTTATCGTCTACATTTCTTCGATTCAGAGCAAGTTCAAAGCACGCCTCAGCCATTCTTGCCAGAAAGTGGGCTTTCACGATCCGGTTTTCCCCGTCGTTGCCAACATGTGGGAGCAGATACCTGTCGAGCACATAACTAATTCGCCGGGTCTGATACTCTTTTGTCTGCCGTGCGGCAACGATACTTCCGATCTCTTCAAGCGCATCTTCCTGCGTAAATACCCCGATGTTTACAGCCTCTTCGAGGTTTTCTTTCATAAATTCCTGGATCTCGGGATCGTCAGAAACCGCTTTTACGAGGTCTTCGTCTTTTTCAAGCCCAAGTGCGCGAACGAGCGTAACAAAATTGATGCGCCCGGGAAGTGATGGGAAGGTTACCTCAAGTATTGATTTGCGCCCGCGCTCGACCACAGTCAGCGCCCTGTACCCATGCCGCTCTGAGAACACCTTTGCTATCTCGACCTGATCACCATACTTCTGGTCTCTCTCGGTCATGATCTTGTTGGGCGCAAGGTCCTCAAGCGTCATGATCACCCGCTCTGTGCCGTTGGTGATGAAATAACCTCCCGGATCAAGCGGGTCTTCGCCATGCGCCTGTAACTCCTCGTTAGAGAGCCCATGCAGGTTGCAGACATCTGATCGCAGCATGATCGGAAGAACACCGATCTCCACAGTCTGTGATTTGCTCTCGGTTCCGTCCTGCACAACAGTCATCTCAAGGTTTATCGGTGCTGAGTATGTGAGGTTACGTAGTCGTGCGTCGGATGGAAACAGCTGATCCACAGCCCCGTCGGCTTCCTTCACTACCGGATGCGCTATCGAGATATTACCGAGACGTACAAATGTCTCGGAATCGTCGTCCGCGCCGCCAATCTCGGTTTCGATGACCCCCATCTCATCTATGACCTTCTGAAGACCATGGCTTACGAACTCATTGAATGAATCAACCTGATGCTGCACAATCTTTTCCTGGATGAAATATGCTCTGGATATTGTTTTTCGATCTAACATGGGTCTTCCCTCACTCGATTGCAAGGCGGTAAAACACGGACTCGCCGGCGGTCTCGCTCGTTCTCGTAATTTCTATGATGTCGCCTGGATTCGCACCAATCTCATCGATCGCAGGATCGGTCATCCGGATCTTGGATAGTTTTTCTTTTTCGATGCCGTATGTACTCAATATAGTCTCTACCTCATCGTCATCGAGTACCCGGTGTCCCGGAACTATTATATGTTCAAGTATGTTGAATCCTATGAAAATCCCTCCACAGAATGGTGATGGTGTTGCAACGGGCTCGAAGGGATTTGAACCCTCGGCCATCGGGTTTCCGCACGTAGCAGCAACGTCGCCGCAGACGTTAAAAGCCCGGTGCTCTGCCTGGCTGAGCTACGAGCCCATTCATAGCAGACTCTATACCATTTGGAAATCGAGAGGAGTATAGTGTCACTATGGCGCACCAACAAACCAACGCATCCATACATATTAAGCTTTTCCTGCGAAGGTGTTTTAAGCAGGATCAGATCAACACCGCATTTACTTGCCCTTCCTGCCCGGGTCGGTTGGTCACCCGTGCAGAACCAAGCGCAGTTTTGATGATCGCGCCTCTGGTGATGACGTTACGCCTTGTGTAGTACTGGTTTGCAGGATTTCCTTCCACGTTCTCGATTGTGGTTTTGCGGGTCGTGGCGTCCTTTGGGTCAGTCACGTTTGCCACATCACACCGGTACATGCGCAACTTCTGGTTTCCGCCAAATGTGCGCACCTTCTTGCTGCGCGTCGCTGCAAGGTGGGTGTCAGTGGCATCGCGTCCATTTTCGAACTTCCGTTTTCCGCGACTGCTTATATGCCTGCCACCGCTTGATTCACGTCTTGATTTTCCTTGCCATTTCATGTTTTGTTTCTCCTTTCGGTGTAGCGTCCCGGCCGGGACTCGAACCCGGGTCTAAGGCTCCGCAAGCCCTAAGGATATCCGCTACCACATCGGGACGCACTACCTTTGTGCCTACGATTATTAAAGGTTATCCGGTCGGTGGTTTTGGGATCTCATTATAGTCTTCTGGTATCTTCGCGTGATTGTGCTATTTGTTCAAACGTTGCGTCCGCGAGTTTCTTCCCAGCGTACTTGATACTACATGCAGGATTCATCGGAGACACGAGCATACGAAATTGCGGTAGAGCCCCCCGAGTATTCAATCAATCAGTCCGAACGCGGACAGCGCATCGTGCAGTTTCTGCTCGTTTTCCGCATCCATCGGCGCAAGTGGGAGCCGCAGGGGTCCGCCAGACTGACCAAGCATACTTGCGGCAGTCTTCACCGGGATCGGGTTTGTCTCAATAAACATTGTCCGCACGAGTGGCGCAAGCTGGTAGTGGTGGCGCCTCGCCTCATCGTAATCACTGCGCAGTATCGCATCTGCGAAGGCTACCGTCTCTGCAGGAGCGATGTTTGCCACAACCGAGATCACACCCACCCCGCCAAGCGACATGATCGGTAGTGTCAGGGCATCGTCGCCGGATATTACTACAAAGTCCATGTCCCGGGTCATTTCGATGACGCGCGACACCTGCCCCAGATCGCCGCTCGCCTCTTTGACGCCAATGACACCAGGGATCTCTGCAAGCTTCGCGATCAAATCAGGTTCAAGGTTGATGCCGGTTCTGGACTTGATGTTGTATAATATCAGCGGCAGGTCGGCAGCACTTGCAATCGCCTCAAAATGAGCAATGATCCCGTTTTTGTTCGGTTTGTTATAATACGGTGTGATCAGCAGTGCGGCATCAGCGCCAGCGTCTGCTGCATGGCAGGTGAACCGGACCGCATCCGCCGTATTGTTCGAACCGGTTCCCGCGATTACAGGGACGTTTGAAGTATCAATTGCGATGTCGATCAGTTGTTCATGCTCTTCAGATGTTAACGTGGCTGATTCTCCGGTAGTGCCACATGGAACGATGCCGGAAACCCCATGTTCAACCACATATTCAATATTTTCTCTAAAACCAGTCTCATCGATCATGCGCTCGGGCGTGAATGGTGTTATGAGCGCCGGCAGAACGCCTTTGATCTTCATGAGTGTCACCTTATAATGGTTTTTCACGCTGCGCAATCACGCTTATGCGTGTGATGTAACCTGCAACCCGGTTCCGAATAGTCTTGCTGGTGATATCGGTGTGTTTGGTAACCTGCACCTTGTTGTTCTCGAAATCAACTCCGAATGCGTAATCTCGCTGCGCAACCAGTTCTCTTGCGATCTTTTTGATGTATGTCGGTCGAATATTTCCCATGTATAAGGGGATGTGGCGGTCTGGCATATAAATATTGCTGCGATGACTGCCAACAGGGTGCATAGCCCCGATTGTACGAATGTTCCCGGATAATGCCCCCGCACACATTACCCATTTGTACTCGCGATCACGGATACACGCCGATGCTCTGGTACGATCCGAATGACGACGGTGCTACAAACTCTACTATTGTGTTTGCACCACCTTCCGGCACTATATTAATCGAGACCATTGTTCTGGTATCGATGGTCAGGGCTGCCTCGCCGACCCTTGGATCGGTGTTCTTGAGGCTGGCGAGCGTTGTTTCGTCTGTGCACGTGTTGCTCGGCGCGGTTAGCAGAATGATCTTGATCAGATCGCCCGTGGTCATCACCGGGTTGTCCAAACTGAACGAATCGTCAGCATCCCGCACCATTTCCGCAACAAAGAACATGTCTGCGCACATGAAATACTTACCCGCATAATCGCCGGTGGTAGCCCGGGTCGCGTTGTATCCGAGATGGACTGTGCCCACACTGGTCTTGTTCACATAATCGGCATTGGCACTGACTGTAGCGTCCGGGTACAGTACTTGTATCTGCGTTAGACCGTCCGCAACCAGTCTGTAGGTGGTAAGGCGATTTGAGTCGCTGCTCGAAAAGTTACCATCGCTCACATTTGTGGCATTGGCATCGACCGTGCCCTCGATATACCGGAGGTCATTGGTAGTCGTGCCATCGGTGATGGTGATCACGATCTGATTCAGATCGACAGGTTCCGATCCGACCTTCAGCGAGCACCGCAGATTGAGCCGGTCAAGAGTATCAGAGAATGTGTCATCGTCGCCAACTGACGCATTCACGCCACTGCGCCAGCCTTCAATGGATTCTATGTCAATATTTGAGGAAACTTCCAGTGTGGCTTCTTTTCCTGTACTAAATGCCTTCTGTTGGAGGACTCCTGAGGTTTCTATCAGCACTGCGGCAGCAACCGCCGCAACCATCACCATTGCAATGAATATGATCAGGGTACCGATGCCCACCTGCGCACGGCGGTTCTGCGCCAGCCTTTCCGGCACTACATGTATTGTGAAGATTTTGGAGACTACCTGTGTGGTAGCCATGTGTGCGGTTGGTGGAAGTGGTCGTCGGTTCATTATGCATCCCCTGTTATGATATATATCAAACCCGTATCCATTTTATGTATTAACACAATATAAATATATCTTTGCAAAGTATTGATTCCAGGCAAATTTGTCCTTGCAATATCCGGGGGGTGGTGTGGCTTTTAATTCCCAAGTGCAGTTGAAAACAGTACGTGCCATGGAATGTGAGTTGGTGTAAATCAGTACTGACTACGCAGAAACTGCGTGGGGGGGTAAGTAACAACAGCGTAAACAGGGGGAATCCGGACGATCCGGGATCTGTCCGAAGACTCCGACCAATATTTGAGTTTACGATTTCTTTTCAGACGACTTGTCCATCATCGTTCCGATCCCCTCATCGGTGAGCAGTTCGAGCAACAGCGAATGTGGTTTGCTGCCGTCGATGATGTGTACCTTTGAAACGCCGCCACTAATTGCGCAGACGCCAGCGTGGACCTTTGGAATCATTCCTCCACTGATCACACCCTTTTCGATCAAACCGTCCACCTCTGATGCGGATATGTGTGATATACGAGTATTTTCTACAGAATGGTCAAGAAGCACCCCTGGCACATCGGTCAGCAGAATCAACTTCTTTGCATGCAATGCTGCGGCAATATCTCCGGATACGGTGTCTGCATTCAGGTTCAAACTGTTACCAACAAGATCTACAGCAATCGGCGCAATCACAGGGATGTATCCACGTCCTGAAGTGATCATAAGGATCTCGGGATTGATAATCTCAGTCTCGCCGACCCAGCCCAGATCGATTGCATCCTCGACCCCCTCAACGGTTACCGGCGCCTTCTTGCGGGCAAGGATCAGTTTTCCATCCTTTCCAGATAGCCCAACACCCTTGCCGCCGTATTTGCCTATCATTGAGACTATCTTTGTGTTTACGTTCCCAACGAGCACCATGCGCGTGATCTCAAGGGTTTCTTCATCTGTTATGCGCAAGCCCCCGGCAAATTCAGGTTTCTTGCCGAGACGCGCCATCTTCTCTGATATCTCAGGACCTCCGCCGTGCACGATGATCGGATGGACTCCAATGCACTGCAACAGGATCACGTCACGGATGATGTCATCAAGGATCGATGGCTCGACGATCGCATTGCCCCCGATCTTGATTACCATGATCGAATCTGCGAACTCCTGAATGTACGGCAGGGCTTCGATCAGGATGTTTGCTCTGGCGATGCTCTGGTTTTGCTGCATGGTTCATTGTTGGAGTTTACAAGTAATAATATGCAGGGAGCGTTAAACACAAACACCGATGAGTGATAGCGTAATCACCCCTGCAGGATTTGCGTGACTCCCGGTTACACCAAAAACACATATAATAGACATAAGAAATCCATATAAGAATGGACGGACATCCTCTCGTGCAGACATGTATCGATGCATCGGCATATCCATGCACCGACGCGTCCGTGTATCTGCCCCACGCAGCACGACGGGAATGATTCAAATGTACACAGGTTCATAAAATGATAATCCGGGTAAAAGCGTTCGCAAGGTTTGGAGAAGTCCTTGGAAAGGAACTCGATCTCGAACTGGATCGTAGAAGTGACATAGAGGGTTTGCTTGCCGTGCTGTGTGCATCGCGGGACGCACACAACCTGATATTCGATGAATCAGGAACGATCCGTGACTATGTGAACATACTGAAAGGGGGGCGGCATATCCAGTCGCTGGACGGAATCCGGACCGCGCTTGAAGATGGCGACGAGGTTGCGATATTTCCTCCCGTAGCAGGTGGTTGAATGATTGAAGTTACAGAAGATGATTTTAACGTAGGTAAAGTACTGAACGATGCGAAACACCCGGATAACGGTGCAATAGTTACGTTTCTGGGCATTGTGCGGGACGATGGAATCAGCGGCATGGAGATAGAATCGTATACGGATCTTGCCATACAAGAACTCGACAAGATAGAAAAAGAGGCGTTGGAACGGTTCAATATACGATCTCTTGACGTTATCCATCGTACAGGCACGCTATCAGTCAGCGATAACATACTACTCATCGTGTGTGGCGCTCCGCACAGGAAGGATGCATTCGCTGCATGTGAATATATGATAGACGAGCTGAAAGAAAGGGTGCATGTGTGGAAGAAAGAGCTACACGAGGACAAAGCTAACGGAAAATGGGTCGGAGAGGCGACCTGATGGGTATCCGGCAGTGTTCGACAATCCGCGTGGAAAACGGCGAACTGACAGAGACGATTGACGACATCTGTGTCGAGGAAACGTTTCGTCTATACCTGAACAATGAATTCATTGTCGAGCTGGTTGCCACCCCCCGACAGCTCAAAGAACTGGGTGCAGGCCACATCATCTGCGAAGGGCTGGCATCTGGCAGAACCGGTGTTCCTAAAATTCCCGATGTATGCGTGGCAGGAGATGAGATCCGCGTCTTTGCATCAGAGATAAAAGGATCAGAAAAATCAGGTTCTGACACAACGATCAGCATAGAAGATGTTTTTGATATCATGAGTACAACCACGTCTGAAACATGGAAGAAGACCGGAGGGACGCACTGTTCGGTCCTTTTCTCTGGTAAAAAACTTGTTGCAAAAAGTGAAGATGTGGGAAGGCATAATACGGTCGATAAGGTTGTTGGATATGCCATCTTGAACAATATAGATCTGTCTGCATGTGTCCTCGGCTGTAGTGGCAGGCAGCCGGAAGCGATGGTGTCGAAAGCCGCCAACGCAGGAATCCCGATCGTGGTATCAAGGTCTGCATCGACAGATAAGGGAATTGTGACGGCAGATGAGGCAGGAATTACGCTGATTGGATTTGCAAGGGAAAATAGATTCACGATATACACCTGCCCCCATCGGATGTGCTAAATATGCAAGGAGAGAGTGAACCAGAAAGATACGATCGGCAAATACCTGTATTCGGGGAAGAGGGTCAGGAGAGGATCAGGGATGCGAAGGTCTTCATCGCAGGCGCTGGCGGGCTTGGTTCCCCGGTATCGATGTACCTTGCAGCAGCAGGCATCGGCAGGCTCAGGATCGTGGATCATGACGCCGTTGATATAACCAACCTGAACCGGCAGTTACTGCACGGGGTATCAGATCTGGGTCGTCAAAAAACGGTTTCTGCCAGAAAGACACTTACATGGATGAATCCAGATGTTAGAATAGATGCGATGCCAGAAAAGATCGACGAAAGTAATGTTTTCGAGCTTACGTGTGATTGCGATCTGATCGTTGATGCGATGGATAACTTTCATGCAAGATATCTGCTGAATAAGGCAGCTGTGGCAAGGAATATCCCGCTGTTTCATGGAGCGGTTCACGGGTTTGACGGGCAAGTCACGACAGTGATTCCTGGGAAAACTCCATGTCTTCGATGCATATTCCCGGAAACTCATCAAAATACGGCTATTCCAGCTATTGGTGCAACATGTGGCGTGATAGCCAGTGTCCAGGTGACAGAGGTCCTGAAATACCTCACAGGCATCGGCACACTCGCAACAAACCGACTGCTTATCTGGGATGGATTAAATACCGTGATGAACGAGATATCGCTGGAGCGAAACCCGAAATGCCGAGATTGTGGAGATGAAACGATTGAATAACGCACTATTATTGCTGGGATGTCCTGAACTGCCAGCACAGACCGGTATCGCACTGTATCTTGCAAATAAACTCACCAAGAAGGATGTTGATGTGACAATTGCCGGAACACAGTCTGCGATCAACCTGATAAAAGTATCTGATCCGGAAAGGAATTATGTAAAGAAAATGATCGATCTTGACCGGTGTATAGAAAATATTGCCGAAAAACGAACGGATTTCAACAGTTGCTTCGTATTCATCCACAACGACGCCGGAATATCATATCTTGCCACGATACAGAGCATATCAAAGGCTGATCTTTCTGCGATCATATTTGGAGGCAACGCAGAGACGCTTGCGTCAATGATCGAGTTTGAATGTGGGAAGATCGTGGCAAAAACCACCCACAACCCGATTCCACTGAAGAAGAAGATAGACGAGGTGATATAATGGGCTGCATCGAAGAAATGGACTATGAGATCCTTCTTAAGAATACATCGTTTAAAGAGTGTAGAGAATTTGTTGAGAGTAATTTCAAGGAGGTTTATAAGGTCAAACCAGGATATAAGATGTTTGATGTCTATTTAATCGGAGTCCCCCCGGTTGTGATTGGAATTGATGGCGATCACGTGATATTTCCATATACCAAACCATGTTACGGCACGTTTCTGTTGCGTATACGCGGGGAAGAGGAGATTGCATCGTTAAGAGGTGGAGGGGGCGTATGATGGTGAGGACCCCTAACCTGCATCTTGCGTGCAACCATACAGTTAATATACTACAATCCCCTATAGCGCGTAGGGGTTCGGAACAGGGACACATTGCTTTCTTACAGCTATCCATCCCCTCAAACGTGGACTGCATAATGTCTAATGCCTGTTCCGAAATTCCCTGCTTATGCCAGAGGTGGTTGTGAGCGCACAGGGGAGCTATGGTAAAGCCAATTGTGATAATATGCATCCGTTCGTATTTATAAATGCTGCCATGAGTGCAGATGGGAAGATCTCGACACATCTTAGGAAACAAGTACGTATTTCCGGAGATCGAGATTTCCATCGTGTGGATCGGTTGCGCTGCGAGACGGACGCCATTATGGTCGGAATAGGCACGATTCTCTCGGATGATCCGAGTTTAACAGTTAAATCAGAGGAATTTCAGAGAATGCGGCTGGACTCCGGAAGGGATGAAAACCCGGTGCGAGTTGTCATTGACAGTCTCGCGAAGACCCCGCCCAATGCCGACATTCTCAGAAAAGGGGCTGGCAGGCGGATCATTTTTGTCACAGGATCTGCGACATCTGAGCGCGTTGATGCGCTCTCCACATCCGGCGCTGAGGTTGTGGTTGCAGGCGGGCAGGATGGTGCGCGGGTCGATCTTGCGGCAGCCCTCGGGCATCTGCATGGCACGGGAATTCGGCGGCTGATGGTGGAAGGCGGCGCAACGCTGAACTGGAGCCTGATTGAGAGGGGGCTGGTGGATGAAATCTATGTGTATATCGGGAGTCTGGTTCTTGGCGGGTCTGTTGCACCGACACTTGTCGATGGTGCCGGTTTTTCGAACCGCGATGACGCGCCCCTGCTTGATCTGATATCAATCGATCGGATGGATGACGGGTTTGTTGTGAAATGGCGGGTATTACGATGATTGAAAAAATCGAGGCAATTGCGAGTGATTATGACCGAACTCTGACCGACGAGTCATTGGTCATCTCTGAAAATGCAGTAATCAGTCTGAAGAGCGCGAGAAAAGATGGTATAAAGGTGTTTTTGGTTTCGGGAAGAAAACTCTCGTTTCTGGAGCGCGTGAATGAGGGCAGAGAGTTTGTGGATATGATCGTTGCAGAAAACGGCGCTATTATCTACAATCCGGGAGATGGTAGAAAGATTCTGCTGGGCGACGGCCTGGACGAGTTGAAAGCGGCGTTTTCTGACGTAGACTTCCCGGTTGACGTGGAAGAGGTGATCGTTGCGACTACGGCAGATCATCTTGAAGAAGTTAGAGAAATCATCGAAAGGAACAATCTTTCAGTAGATATCGAGCTGAACCGGGATGATGTGATGGTTATGCCAGCGGGTGTGAACAAGTGTACAGGGGTCCTGAAGGCGGCTGAGATATGCGGAATTGACCGGCAGCACCTTGCAGGTATCGGGGATGCTGAGAACGATCTTAAGCTCTTTGCAGCCGCGGGCACCAGAGTAGCGGTCGCAAACGCCGTGCAGAGGCTTAAGGACGAAGCAGACATTGTGTGCAGCGCGCCTTATGGGGATGGTGTGAGTGAGTTTGTGCGAAACGTTCAGGCGGGTTAAAAGCGGCGTCTATATAGTATAGCGCCTGCATAGTTTGCAAGAATAGACCTTGGCAAGTCGGAGAAATATCATATACCCCAATCTCCCGAATAACCCCCCAATATGCCAGAACAACTTTCATGCTGTGGATGCCAGATAAACCTTGCAAAAGACGTGTATGAGCCAGCCGAGGACTCCTACCTCATGATTGAGGCTGCACTGGCTGAGATTAGTAAGTCCAGCCAAGCCATGTGCATTCTCGAAATCGGCACCGGATCAGGGATCGTCTCATCCGTGCTGATGCAAAACAAGCCCGAACATGACTACATCGCGACTGATATTAACCCCCTGGCAGTTCTATGCGCAAAAACAAACGGGCTGCAAGTGGTTCGGGCGGATCTGTTCGCAGGACTCAGGGGGCGTTTTGATCTGATAATCTTCAATTCGCCATATCTGCCGACTGCGCCCGAAGAACGCGTCGATGGCTGGCTCGATCACGCGTGGAACGGTGGGGCTGACGGGCGCACGACCGTTAACCGGTTCTTGCAGCAGGTACCAGCGTTTCTCGCAGACGGTGGCGTTGTTTTGCTGCTAATATCCTCACTGACCGGCATCGATGAAGTTTGCGCATGCGGTGCGGCGGCTGGCTTCGTTATGAACGAGGCGGCAAGAGTGCATTGTCCGGGTGAACTGCTCGTGGTGCTACATGGCATGCGACAGCCGTGAACTGCCACGTTTCGAGGTTGTTATACC
>JAYEGZ010000071.1:9369-14554 GCA_034659315.1 Methanobacteriota archaeon | reverse complement strand
GAAAACTCGCTCAAATGCAGTGCAACATCAAGGAGATGCGAGGGCTCGACATCGATTCCGACGAGGGCAACCGAATTGTACCCAAGCTTCGCCGGATCGGTTACGACCGTGTACTGTTTGATGACTCCCCCTTCCTCGAGCAACCGCACACGGTTTCGTATCGTGGATTCGCCGACACCGAGTCTCGCAGCAATCTCGGTGTGTGGTGTGCGTGCGTTTTCACGAAGTATTTCTATTATCAGTATGTCTCTTTCGTCAATCATTGATGTGTCACCATATTGAATTTTGTACTTTGCAGGGATGCATGGACGATTTCCGCACCATAATGTTGTATACTCGCAATATATATTACAGTGACTGTAAACTATTAAAAGGTTTACGCAATTCATTGGAGGTAGCAATTCATGGAGAACGGTTGCCAGGGACCTTTCAAAAGTACCTGATCTGGTACCGGTACCCCTGCTCCACCAAAAAGAGCTGACGATTGCTCCCAAACGTCTGTTCAACAGTACCTTTCGAGACCAGTGTGTAGAAATGAGAAGCATGTTCTTTCGGACGAAGAATGCGCCCCAATCGTTGCGCTTCCTCCTGACGCGAACCATAAGTACCCGATATTTGAATCATGACACTGGCGTCAGGCAGATCCACGGAAAAGTTTGCGACCTTTGATACTACAAGGGTATTGATCTCTCCCTTCCTGAACTGATCGTAGAGCTTCTCTCGATCATCCTGTTTGGTCTTGCCTGTGATAATCGGAAGCTTTAGTGATTTGGCAAGCTTTTCTATCTGCGAAATGAATTGACCGATGATTAAGATGCTCTCGCCTGCGTGGTTCTCCATGAGTTCACACACAAGCTCTTCTTTGCGCCCGTTCTCTGCTGCGATGCGAAACTTGGCGCGTTTATCGGCATGGGCGTATGTAAGCTCTTCTTTAGGCGAAAGCGGGACGCGATACTCGGTACAGATGGCTTCCGCGATATAGCCGCGACTCTCAAGCGTCTTCCATGGAACATCATATCGCTTTGGACCTATCAGTGCAAAGACGTCATCCTCTTTCCCATCCTCTCGAACCAGTGTCGCAGTAAGCCCGAGCCGCCGTCTTGCTTGGATCTCTGTTGTTGCACGAAATACCGGAGCCGGAAGAATATGCACCTCATCATATATAATTAGCCCCCAGTTATGCTCGGTAAAGATCTTCAGGTTGTGAAGCGGACTATCATTTGTTTTACGATGTGTCAGCATCTGGTATGTGGTGATCGTGATCGGCTTAATTTCTTTGATGCGTCCGGTATACTCACCGATGTCCGTTTCGTTGATGTGAGTCTTGGAGAGAAGTTCATCACGCCACTGCGCAACAGAAACCGTATTGGTGGCGATTATCAAAGTGTAACTTGATATCTGAGCTATTGTTCCAAGCCCTATAATCGTCTTGCCCGAACCGCAGGGAAGAACAATCACTCCACTGCCACCGGTCTTATCTCCTCCACAGTAAAATAGATCTACAGCCTCTTTTTGATAATCGCGCAGTGCAAATGAGTCGCCATCAAGATCAATGTCGCGCAAAGTGATATCGAACCGCCCCCCTTCCAGATATCCACACAGGTCCTTGACAGGGTAGCCTGCCTTTATCAATGCGTGCTTAAGATCACCGCGTCTTGCTTGTGGTATGAAGAGTCCGGAGAGCTCGTTGTTATCTGCCCAGAAGTCTTCCAATGACTCATTGTTACGGATTCGTTCCAGAATGCGGGAGTCTGCAACAACAAGCTCCAGGCAGTCTTCTGCGGCTTTGGCTTTCTGTAACACCAGCTTGCCATACGTCTCATACCACTCCCTCATATCAACGATGACATTTGACGGAACGCTGTAACGCGAGAACTCTTCAAGACCGCAGGTTATCTCTTCAAACGGCACGTCCAGTGCTGCCGCATTCCAGAGCGAGAGTGGTGTTACCCGATACGTATGGATGAACTCCGGAGATTTTACCAGCTCTGCAAAGAGAGATAGAAAATTCCGGCATTCTACGTACCCCGGGTGTCCGACCTCGAGCATCAACGTGCGATCGCTCTGGATTATGAGCGGCTTCTGTGGCTGTGAGCTCATGAAGTATCCTCGATTTTGATTGTGTAATCCAACAGTTTCTTACTGACTTTCTTTACCTCTGATTCGTAACGCTTATCAAAAGAAAGTGTTAATTCGCTCCAATCTGCGGCAACCGGGCACCGGGCAGATATAAGTCCGTTTAAGAATTCTTCCATCAATTTTTTTTCTGGAAAGTGAAATGTGATCAGGACTTCCCGTTTTATCGCCACATGCTTCTTTGCTTTTGTCTTTGCCTTCGATTTTGCTTTTGATTTTGAAACGCTCACATCGCGTCTTGGAAAGACCGTGTCTGCACCGCCCGGGAGAAGCGTAAAAGCCGAAGGGCGATGTTTTATGCGAAGAGGGATCAATTCCTTCTGTTGAAGATGCGCAAACAACCTGTCAGGTGAATGCACGATTCTAATCGCAGGTGATATGGACTCAATCGTGAATTCGTCGATTTTGGGCAGCTCTTTGTCTCCCTCGAGAAGCGCAACATTCTCATAGAGAGTAAATGCTTCTGAAGCCCCAGTCCACTCGTCGAGTTCGATTTGAACGTTTTGTGGCAGTTTCTGACCACTCAGAGTCTCCAGGAGATTGATTACATCAAAGTCGTCTCTTTCGCTCAATTGGATCAGAACCTTCTTTTTTCGAAGTTTCAAGATGTTTGTTCTGTCCTTTGCAACGATGTCCGCAAGTTTTGTCAATTGCGCAAGAATCCGAACCGGATATAATTCCGATTCCACGTGTATCTCGAAATTCGGCTGCACTGTAACTTTGGGCTCCATGATGTCGCCGCTCATCACGTGCAGGAACATGTCACCAACCCGAAACGCCTGGAGCTGATTAATCTCAGGTAGCCGTCCCTTATACTCTGTTTTGGAATAGGCAACCTCGATATATCCTAAAATAAGGGGCAACCCTTCAAGAAACCGTTCCACAAAGCGACCTTCCACCCGTAAAAACGCATCCGCATCACTCTCTAAAATCGGTATCCCCGCACCCCACTTCTCTTTTTGCTCCTGAAAATTGCCATACCTGCCATCCTTTGCATACCCTTCATGTAGATATTTTGGATTCTTTGGAATGAGAAAGAATGGATGATGTTCTTTTAGATACCGGATCAATGAGGCTGTAGTGTACCAGACACCGGGCGTGCAGGATTGTAAAACCTTCATAAGAAAACGTCTTGCTTTTCCAAAATCAAGTCCCGGCATAATGCCAGTCGCCGATCCCCAAGTCGAGAACCCGGGTAGCCTGCCAAGCACACTTGTATCGTAAAACTCATTGTGACCATCAAAATAATGTTTTACTAATATATCCTGAAGCTTCGTCTCCTGCTCTATTAACGGTAAACCAATGAACTCTTCGTATCTTTTAGCATTGACATCGATGTAATTGTCAGGAAATGATGGTTCACTGCTGGTATACCCCATATATATCCCCTCAGTATCATAGTCTGTGAATTTGAATGCAAGCGCGAGTGTATCGACATAATCTATCCAGTCAGAATGCCCGTTTGCATCTACTTCTTTCACAAGACAAGAATCGCTCATAAGTTTTGCCAATCGCTTTTGATCGGACTTGTTCAACTCATTACTCCGGTGTAACCGTTTTACATCGCGCTCCCTCACATATTCAACAAAAGCATGTAGATCATGGCGCAGATCGCACTGGTTGGAAACAACGATCAGTTCGCTGATATCTGCCTGAGTTAAGTCAGGTTTTGATCGCATCATCCATTCCTCGCCTTCTTGATCACATGTCCTGACGCGCCCACTATTTTCTGTATAGCGGGAAGGGCACCACATGGAAATGCGATATAATCATCCGGAAGCGATATAAGTTGCGAACCGGTACACGACTTTTCGATCTGCACCTTGAGGCTCAGATCTTTTACCTGTGCAACCATTAGGCATTCATGAATAATCTGTTTACCCCATCTCTTTTCAGCAATCTCAATTGCACTGCGAAAACCGGATGAATTCTCTCTTAACCACTCAAAAACACCTTTTTTTTGAACTGTCGCGAGCGCTCCCCCGATCTTGATTATGTCTGCGGTCGCTCGCAGATTGGCGTTATGAATATCCAGGCGTGCAACCGAAACCAGCACTTCCAGTGCGGCATAAGGAATTTTCACCAGATTCAGCACTACTGTACCGTCAGGTGCAATCTGTAGATACTGCTCAGGCGGCGGCGGGGTTGCATTGTCCAATGAATCATCAGGTAACCGGTAGTATGCCGTTTTATCCACCACGACTTTTACAAAGCATCCCCACACCCAGCCTGCCTCACAGATCTGTTCGGAAGGGTGACTTGCATCATCCCCTGTAAAGATCTCAAGCACCACATCGAGGCTGTCCGCGGGCAGCCATTCATGCACTCCAAGTTGTGAGAGTGTATAGAGCGCAACATCAACGGGAGCCATATCATCACTCGGGTAACTCGAATAACCGGGGTAACTCTGCTTCTTTGTATCGGTTTTAATGGACGCACACATGCAAGCTTTCTGCCACTCCAACAGGTATTTTGTTCTGAACCGGTTGTCTCCGATAGACAGTTCACCATCTTTGATTTCGAGTATAAACGATTTTTTCTCCGAGTTTGGTAAATGAGATGGTCTTTCTCTCCCGCCACCAATCTCAAGCAGTTTATCACGCAGTACCGCGCTCTTAAAATCCCCTGCTTCTTTAAATTTCGAAGGCTTGATGAGGGGTGGAAGAAACTCTCCGAATTCAGGCGGAAAAGAGAATCGCAAGCGTTCCATCTTGGTAGACTTGCCATACATTTCTCGATCTATCATGATTAGTACGCCTTTTCGCACCAGGTTATTCTTCACTTCTTTGAATGTTTCTTTATATTGCTTGGTAAAAGTCCCGTAATAATGCCCGTCCGCTGATTCTGCGCAACCATATAGTCTCTTGAAGTGCCTGATACCAACTTCTTTCTTAATCTTGTTTAGCAAGTGGAGAAATACAATTTCCTTGTATGTTAGTGAGTTCAGTGCTTCCTCTATGCCAATTGTGGAGATGAAGAAGTTCTCAAATACACCGCGAGAAGTAGCCTCTTTGGCAGGAAAACCACGGCTTTTGCAGATCGCCTTGAT
>JAYEGZ010000071.1:0-9269 GCA_034659315.1 Methanobacteriota archaeon | reverse complement strand
GTGACCAATACCACAAACGTGACGTTTGTTGTGGGACCGGTGTCAAAGATTGTGCTCACATCGGTTCAGGAGGCTACGGTGAATACTACTTGCCTGATCACGGCAACGGTCTACGATGGGACATGGGGCGAGTTTGAAGACAATGAAAGTAAGTGGCGGACGATGCCAAACGTGACACTGAACTTCACAGCCACCTCACCGCCAAATAATACACGGAACAGCCCGGCGGACGGTTATGGTGCGTTCATATTTCCCCCATCAAGCACCACCAATGCGAATGGCACTATAACTATAACAATCCACCTTTCTTCGCGAGCAGGTGGCAATGTTGTCGATGCGAACGGCACCAATGGAGAAATATGCGAACCTGCATACCGGATGATTGAAGGTCTTGCAGGTGAGCCTACGCATCTGTTCGTGAATGCAGATCCACAGCGCGTGAATGCCGATGGCGCCGACACCTCGCAGGTGACCGGCATCACGACTGATGAGTTCTTAAACCCCCTCTGTTCCACCGGATCGATCCGATTCAATATGACTGGCAGCAGCACCACAATGCCACTGGACGGTGTCGGCGAAGCATTGATCACCCTGAAGCCATCGAGATTCACAGGCAATGTCACAGTGAACGGTACCTATATCAATGAGACCGGCGGCGCAATCGCAAACATCACGAACGAAACGGTTGTTGAATTCTATGCAGAGGAGCCTGCACGAATCATCGTCACGGTAGATGCCACACGCATATCCCGAGTAGGCATCCCCGGAGTCAATGAATCAGTGATCACCGCCACCGTGGTTGATAAATGGGGGCATGTACTATGGAATCGAACGGTCAGCTTCAGCACCACGCTCGGGAGCCTCTCTACAACCACCGTGACCACCAACGAGCACGGGCAGGCAACAGTCACGCTACAATCGGATACGGCTGGCGATGCGACCGTGGATGTAAGCGCACTTAACGATTCAGGATGCGGGGTTGCAGGAACTATAACTATACAGGTCATGGGCGAACCTTTCATCTCGGTTATAACAACGATCGAACCAAATCCTGTGGAGTCCGGAGGCATCATCAATGTGACCACCACCATATCCGGTCAGGGTAACATCACAGGCACGCGGTATGCTGCGCATGCGATGCTTGTGCTTGATCGGTCCGGCAGTATGGATCCTGACTACTACGCGGGAACTCCGCTTGATGTTGCGCTTGTTCTCGACCGATCCGGCAGTATGGAGCTTCTTGGAACTGATCCCGAGCAGCCGATGACTGATGCGAAGACCGCGGCAAAGGTTTTTATGGACAACCTCGTCTCAAACGCACAGGTCGGGGTGATAGCGTTTGAAGGTTCTGTTACAACTGAGATTGGACTTACGCTGCTAAACTCTTATGACAATAAAGCACTTGTCCGGGATGCAATCAACAGTATCCACGCCGGTGGCGGCACTGCCATAGGGGATGGTTTGAGGCGTGCCAATGACATACTCACCGATGATGGGCGGGCTGATGCGAGAAGGATCACAATCCTCCTGACCGATGGCGAGTGTACCGCAGGGGATGATAGGGATTGTTCACAGGCAATCCTGAATGCAAACACAAATCACATCACAATATACACAATAGGTCTTGGCAGCGCAGAGTACATAGATGAGCCGCTCTTGCAGCGTGTCGCATCAGAGACCGGCGGCAAGTACTACAATGCGCCGTCCAGTTCCGAACTGCGCAGCGTGTACAACTCGATTGCACAGGAGATCAGCGATTACGACATCACAGAGATCGAGTACGGAACCGAGGGGTTCACGCTGTATAATTACGAAAATGAGGGTTTGGTTGATCTTACAACATATACGCTCAGATTCGATGGATATGATTTCGATACCACATTTGCTTACAACAATAACACGGTTGGCGAATGCCTGATCCGGATCAATGGTGTGGACTTCATATCGATCCCGCCCCCGGTAACAGGGAATGATCAATGGGTAGATGATTATGAATATGATATCACAAGTTTCGTACATACTGGGTCTAACACGGTCACGTTTTATGATTACCACGAGCACGCAGGACACGATCCATGGACCAGTAACGTTCGCAACGTAGACATACTCAAAGATGGGGTGGTTATTGCAAATTATCCTGCCGATACTGACCTGAACGGATCCGGATACGCTTGTTTATTCAATGGTAATGCCGCCTCCGGATTTGAGGACACTTTTCGTATCAACGAGACTATAAACGACCTTAAGGTACTTTTACAATGGGAGAACAGCACCGCCGACCTGGATATTGAACTCACAAGCCCGAGTGGGCATGTATATGGGACTGGAGATAACACCACCGGATTCTACTTCGACGACCGCGAGGCGGTTTCGATCGATCTCCGTGCACCAGAGTTTGACACCTACATCGCATCGGCAAGCCCGGATACCGTTTTTGCGGATGAGACTTCGTTTTATGTGACTGACAACGGTATTGGAGGAGTGCAGGAAGCTTCAATTATGCGCTGGAAACTTCCGGGTGCGCCAACGCACAACGCACAGATCGAGAGCGTGACGATGTATCTGCGTGGCGTGAATTCGAGTACTGGGGATAGATCCGTCAATATCTATGATCTGACAACCGGTTACGACAGCGATCCGACGTGGAACAGCTCTGATGACTCTGCATCGCAGGCATGGGCGTCATCCGGCAGTTTCAGCAGCGCGGACAACGATTCATATCTCATTGACTCGGTGACATTGAGTGCATCGATCAGCGGTCAAGTGGTCGAATTCAATATCACGGGTGCAAACTGGAGTGGCAACCGTGTTCCGGACTGGGGCGAGGAGTGTGACGTTGTGCTCACAGGGTCTGGTTATGGCGGGCAAGGTGTCGACAGATTCGCATCCAGCGAGACCGACCCGAGTGGCCACGAATACAAACTGAATGGCTACTGCCCGCTTGTCACAATCACATACACGATACCGCGGGATACGTCAGAACACATCTGGGTTCATCCGCTCCCGTACACATATCCTGATACCGACGCAGATACGGTCGAGACCGGGAACTGGGCGATGCAAGTTACAGGGTCTGGCACTGGTTTCGAGCAGTTTAACATCACCACCCACATCGATAAGAAGAGCGCGGCAAAGCTTGCATCCCGTGCATTTATATCAAGTCTCGATCCGACCAGAGAGGACCGGATCGGGCTTGCGACACACAGCTATTCGAGCATGAACAATACAGCCAACCAGACGAGTTACATCTGTGAAGGAAACCAGTGGGAAGGCTATTTCACGGTTGGCACACCGGGAATTTATTATTTCGACCTGACATGGGGTGATGCGTCCGATCTGGATCTGTGCCTGTATGAGGGGGTAAATGTTCTTCATACCTCAGCGACCGGTTCAAGTCAGGAGACTGTGAGCGCTACACTATTGGCAGGTAAGGATTACCGCGTCGTTGTCAATGGAACAAACGTTGTAGGAAATGATACCGGGTTCACGATTAATGTCACCGGTTCGACACTCAGGGGGATTATGTCTGCTTATTATGACGGCAACAGCGCGAAGATTCCAAGACACCGGCAGTGGGACGGGGCTGATTGGTCAGATGAAACGTCCGCGAATAACGTTGGTGGAACCATCAGGTGGATTGTGATGCAGTCGTGTCCGATAAGGAACGAGACGATCATGGGAACGCTTGATGCGTCGCATGACATCAATGCACAGGTCTGGGACGGCTCGACATGGGGTGCGGTGCAGCAATTCTCCGGTTCACTGGATTCGTACACGCGCCGTGGGTTTGACATCGCTTACGAGCAGACCTCGGGCGACGCTATGTTTGTATACCTGGACATGAAGATCGATGAGGGGGTGCCGGAATATCGGGTGTGGGACGGGTCATTATGGACCGATGGGGCTGCGGTAGATGGTACTAGCCCTGGTGCAGGAGCTATCTGGTGGGTCCGACTTGCCGCAGATCCAAACTCGGATGAAATAGTTCTTGTGACGCTTGATGATACAAGGGATATCCGTGCCCAAGTTTGGGATGGATCAAACTGGGGCAATCCGATCATTGTTACGGATGAGTCCAGAGCATACGGCTACCAGTGCTATGATGTGGTCTATGACCAGACTGGCAACGCCATGGTTGTGTGGGCTGATATGGGCACCTCGACTGTTAGATCTCGTGTCTGGAATGGTACCGCGTGGGGTGCTGTTGGTGATCTATATGCATTTACAGATAGCGTGTACTGGATCAAACTTGCAGCCGACCCGAACTCGAATAGCATGCTTATGGGTGCGCTGGACGAGGGTATGGACGTGCGTGTAACAGTGTGGAATGGCTCGGCGTGGTCATCAAATATCCTGATTGAAGAGAACACCTACGAGAACAACAAACGGATCATGGATGTAAGCTTCGAGCAATCGAGCGGTAGGGGACTTGTGGTGTGGGGTGACAGTACGCCCACTCCCAAGTACCGTATATGGAATGTCTCATGGGGGCCGGAGTGCGCGGCATCGAACCTCGGCGGGACCGGGTACACCAGATGGGTGCAACTGACTCCTGACCCTGACTCGGACGAGATGTTTCTTATGACCTCTGATGGCAACAGCGACATCAATATCCAGAAGTGGGACGGCTCATCATGGAGCACCCCAACCGAAACCGAAACGTCGTCTACCCGTGACTACGAATGCTTTGATCTCACATACTCACAGCAGGACACCTCACGCACGCAAGCAACCGTGAACTGGCTTGAATGGCGGGCGCAGACTGACAATCCACTCACTGATTCGATCGGTGGATTTAGCCCGATCAATTCATCCATCAACAGCCTCACAGCCGACGGCATGACCGCAATCGACGAGGGATTATGCGAGGCGAACGACGCTCTCGCAGGCTACGAGAACGGCACGATCGTCCTGATGACAGATGGAATCGACAACGTAGGATACCACTCAATGATCGCAGAGGCCGAGCGGGCGGCAGCAAGAAACACCACTATATTCACGGTTGGATTTGGATCTACCATTGATAACCGCACACTGGAGCAGATCGCACACATCACCGGGGGGAAATACCATCCCGCACAGAACGCAACTGATCTTGAGAACATCTTCGTTGGTATCGCAGGCGAACTCGGAAACTACACCGCACCAGAGCCAAAGATCAATATGTACATCGGGAGCAACACCACAATCGAAGGATCATTTGTGAATCTCACTTATGTAAACGACAGTGCGAATGTTACGTACTACAATCGCACGGCAGATGAATATTGGCATGAAGAGCCGTCGAACCCGAATATAACATCCATCGAAAACCGCACGATACTTTCGTGGGATGTCGGAAACCGACCGGTTCCATACATGATAACAGTTGGAACATACTGGAGAGTGGCATATCAACTGACGATCGATAACGAGAGTGCAAATTCAATCCCGGTGATCATCGCGCCATCAAGCATCACGTACGACGATTACAATGGCACAAGGGTCAACGAGACCATTCCTGAAACCACGGTGACGGTCGGGGGCAATGCAACGCCTGATGTGCATACGAAGTCCGCAACAAATCTCGTGCTCAGCTATGAATCAGAATCCGATGGTCCGCCCACCCGCCACCCACCTTCGAAGCCCGGAACCATCGTGGAGTATGCATACAAGCTGACTGCCGAGCTTACAGACGTAAACGAATCCAAAGTGGTGGCGGGCACGCTTGTAGAGTTCAGAACATCAGCAGGCACGCTGTACAACCTCACACATCTTGGTTCCGGGAATGACACTCAGCTTATATCATTTAACGAGACAACAGCCGCCGCCAATAACGGTGGCGCGGTCGTGTGGCTATGTTCGGACGCGCCCGGCACGATCACGGTATGGGCATATCACACGCCAGAGACCGGCACACGCTTGAGTGCAAGCAGAGTCGTAACATTCCACTCGCTTGAGTCGCCGCCGATCATCCCGCCGGCTCCAAATCCGCGGGGTGTAATCACGCTTGAGTGATCGAGTGATCAAGTGATATGTGATCCCGAAAGTGACCATCTTTATCACAGCGGAGCCAATAGGGAGCATTATGTACATAAGTGTGGAATCCCCCAATTCAGTAGAGTTTGAAGATTTGATTCTTGAGTAATAAACCCAAGGTCAATCCCCGGATTCGTACCTCAACAGAAGTGAATGTCTGCCACCATGGGCGGACTACTGATCCCTGGTCAGCGAGACCCATGTTCCTGTTCTTGTTCCTGTTCTACATGTTAAACTTCCTGCGGGCGACCCGGGGATCCATTACTACAACCCCGGTGATCCCCACATGCGCCAGCATTCCCACACTACCTGGTGTTCCTTGCGGCACTGGCTTCGGCTGCGCTGGTGGCGAATGGTTCTCGTGTATGTCTTCATCTGCCAAGCAAGATGGTGTTCTCCCGGCAGCAGGCGGTGAAGGATGACCGCAGCCCAACCTGCAACCTGCTCATGGAGGTGTACCGGGAACTAACAGAGTTAAGAAGCGAGGTGGACGAGATGCGACAGTATCCATGATAGCACAGGACGGCATGCTGAGCACGATCTAAGAACATCCACTCAATCTCCGACGCGGAAGGTTGCGCCCGCTCTCAAGCTCAGAGTGAGCATCAGACACCAGTGCCACAGAGGCGGGCATTCTTGCATCGGTGGCAGCCTGTGCGGCAGAACAAGCGGGCGCTGCCATCAGCACATTCCGCAGTAGGGTTACCCCAAATGGAAAAGGTAATCGATAAGACAATCTGTGATGCGACCTCTTGTCGCGCACAAATTACACGAATTTAGCTGCCGCTGGCACCTCAGTTTTCATCCCCGCCCCCCTCACAACCGTGCCTTTAGTCCCGTCCACCTCAACATAATCGCCATCATGAAATATCGCAAACGGATCCTGCTCCAGCCGGTCAACAAGCGGGATACCTGATATGATCGCCCCAACAGCGACGATCGTCTCTGCTGCGAGGTTGATCATGGCACACGGGGCTACATTGTTCTTTTCGAGGCTATAAATCACATACGATCCGACAGTGGAGCCTTTGCCATGGGGAAATATGAAGACACGGTCTGCAATCGAGACGCCCTTTTTTGGATGGTCTTTCTCCATAATGATCCCGGTTTCCGGGTCGATCCCTCCGAGAAACGATATTGGAGTCTTAGAGATGAGTACTTTTCCTGATGCAACGCCTTTTGAGACCGCGTGACCCATAACCATCATAGATATTCCTCGATTAACCGCTTTGCCCAGACCAGTTTCTTTCTCTTGATCTCGCCGACATCGGGATCGTCATAATCAAACCCGAATAGCGTCACGCTTGCGGCATGGAATGCTTTTGCCAGAAAGACGCACCGATCCCCGTCTGAGAACCCACCAAAGTTGTGGATGTTGTCAAATGGCTCTGACTGGGTCGTGCCAAGTAATCGCGTGCCCCGAAGACGCGGCACAACCGACCGGACCGCGGGGATATTATCTCCATGAGCATGTACAACCACGAATGACCCCTTTTCGCTTGCAGAGACAATGTCCTCAATTGTTCCGTCAAGATCGGTTACGATCACGTCAGGAATTATCCGGTTCTCCAGGAGGGCGGTCGTTGCACCATCTGCTGCGATAATGATCTGATCCTGCCTGATCGATCGCAGGTCTGATGCAAGCGATGGCGCATTTCCGCACACTGCAACGTCTCTGCCGGATATGATGCCGCGAAGATCCGCAATTGTGCCTGCTCTCTCGTGCAGCAGGTCTGCGAGGATGCTGGCGCTACGCTCGTCTTCCGACCGATCAAAGCCGAAATCTGCAAGGATTCTATGGTAGAGCGGCTCCCATTCGTCAAATTCCATGTCCGAATCATCGGTCAGGGGATGGTTAAGTTTTTCTATCTGGCAGAACCGATTTATATCATGGTCTTCAGGAAACGTACCCGCGCAGATCTCGCAAAAGAGACATTTCTCGAACACGTCAGCCCGATCGAAAGAACAGAGCGCATACCAATCGAAAGGGCTGCCAGCCGGATCCTTGCACAGGATATTGTATCAGAGATAAACATCCCTGATCACAGACGCTCGGCAATGGACGGGTACGCAGTCCGTGCGGACGATACCACGGGCGCATCAGAGGCAAATCCAGCACTTCTGCGGGCGGGCGTCGATTGCATAAGGGTGCACACAGGATCGCCCGTGCCTGACGGGATGGATGCGGTGATGATGATCGAGGACACCTTACCTACTGGGGGGGATGGTGGCGGCGTGGTTGAGATCCGTGCCGCAGTACATCCGAACAAAAACGTCAGCCTGGTCGGGGAGGACGTCTCGCGGGGCTATACCGTGTTTCTGGCAGGACATCAGATCCGGGGGTGCGATGTTGCGATGCTTGCGATGCTTGGCATCACTGAAATCCGGGTATTTGCACGCCCCCGGGTTGCGATCATTCCAACAGGCTCGGAACTTGCCCCGCGAGGCGGCAAGATCGAGGAAGGCAAGATTCGGGAGACAAACGGGCTGATGGTCAGCATGTACGTTGAAAAATGGGGAGGAATCCCAGATCACCGGGGAATTGTCATCGATGATCCTGATCTGATCCGAAATGAGGTCATTGCGTCGGTGGATGCGGGCGCTGATATAGTTATTCTCTGTGGCGGCACATCGGTTGGGGCAAGGGATTACGTGCCCGGCGTGATTGAGTCTGCTGGGGACCTGCTCGTGCATGGCGTTGCTTTGAGCCCTGGAAAGCCTGCTGCGCTCGGTGTGATCGAACACACACGTAGCGTGCCAGCGCTCTCGCTTCCAGGCTACCCTGTCGCATGTCTGATCGCATTAATCGAGTTCGGGCGCCCGGCGATCCTGAAACTGGAGCGCGTGCCCGCAAAGCCTGACCGGATACTCCGTGCACGCCTTGCCTCAAAGATCGCCTCAAAGATCGGGTATCTCACATACACACGGGTTTTAGTGGAAGGCGATGTGGCGCGCCCGGTCATGACCTCGGGCGCAGGCATCCTTAGTTCAGTTACGCAATCGGACGGCTTTGTCATCATCAAAGAAGAACTGGAAGGGCTTGATTGCGGCGATGAAGTTGATGTGATCCTGATCGAGTAAAACGATTTTTTCACCGATTTTTTCACAAAAAATCGAGTAAAAACTGCCCTCCGGGTGGGGTTGGTGATATACTTCTCCGTAATCTGGTGAGAAATGCCCTCCCGGGTTGGAAGTCAGTTTTTGATCAAACTTTTGTGAAAAGTTTGGTGAACAGTTTGCGAGTAAGAAAT
>JAYEGZ010000070.1:0-3835 GCA_034659315.1 Methanobacteriota archaeon | reverse complement strand
CCTAAAACCACTATCCAGGGACTTCACTATGCAGAAACTACCGGGAACCCGGAGCATACTGCAACCAAACAGGGAATTTAACCGCAGAGTGCGCAGAGGGACGCGGAGGGGAAATAAACGGTTATAGGCTCTGCGTTCCTCCGCGTCCTCCGCGGTTATTTTTCTTGCCAGAAAGGCTTCGGGTTCCATCATCCCCGTGTGGTAGTTAAAGAAGCATAAAAACGAGCTTTTTCGAAAGGCATCCGGTGGAACTGTCGCACAGGACGATTCAACTCTACACGTTTGAGGGGGAGGTCGTTTCGACCCATTCGCGGGACGCGGGCAGACCACAATCGCAGCGATAAAGATGAACCGTTGTTATGTTGGCTGCGAGCTTGGTTGTGGGTACGTGAAGCTCGCAGATAGGCAGGCTAATGAGTTGAAATAGTTCCGGATATGCGATCAAAAAGTCTCCAAAAAAGTCCGGAGGCTGAATAGGTGGATGGCATGCCACCCAACCGGTCTCAGCCTTCGTGTTCACAGTTTATGGCATCTATGGCACATAGCTAAAGTAGATCGGCTCCACGACATACGATCTGAAATACCCACCTACTCCGTAGGGATCCTCGTAAAACGCGCCCACAACGGTTCTGTCCCAGAGGAGCAGGTCGGTTGAGTATGCGCATTTCATCGGGTTTGTAATCAGATCGTGGACTGATACCCTGTGTAGATCGACCAGTGTGCCGTCCGGCGTCGTTCCCGTATCATCCAGATTCGCGGCTTTTATGCCGGGATCGTAGTAGTTGATCACATTATAGTAGTGATAGCCATACGCGTCACCGCCTATCCTGAGCTGGTACTTCCAGAAGTGATCATCACTGAACTGCCCGCGCACCAGAATTCCTGTGCCAAGCGAATCTATCGTGTTCATGTCGATGTCGCCGTAGAGCGGGCAGGTACCATTCGGGATCTCGAGATCCTCAAACTTTGGATGGGTGTTATCCACCCGTACGAAATGGTCAACAGGCTCCCGTTCTATAGTCCCGCCTCGCTCATATTCGAGCCAGACCCGGTAGAGTCCATCATCCATGCCCAGCGTATTCCAGTTGGTCAGAATGAGCGGGTTGCAGGGGAGAAGTTCCCTGTACCTGACCGCATCATACCAGCCATCCGAATCAGAGAACCACGGCACATCGGTTGCGCAACCAGTCATGGGGTCCTTGACCATCCAGCCGCAGCCGGACTGGACATCAATTCCGGTCTCGTTTCCAGGTCCGGAATCAGCCTTGTAAACAACTCTGAACCGGGTTACGTCATCACAGATGTTGCCCCAGAACGGAATATCCCGCCCAAAAGGGTGGTCGGTCTGAGGGTACCAGAGGTCTGCCCTGCCATTAGTTCCTATGTCGGCAACTGCTGTCTGCAGCCCGCCGATGCTTGTGATCCGGTTCACGCACGCGGAAGTGGTGCCAACAGAGAGTGCATCGAGTCCGAGTTCAAGCGCCATCGGCTCGAAGCAGCTGACAAGGTCACTGTTCCTGCGCACCACGCCATCACCGAGTCTGATAACGTCGCCGTCAGTGAAGTTGAAGACTTCACCGTTGTACAATATCTCTGTTGAGAAGATGATGTCTTCGCGATCAGGGATGTGGTTGTCCGGGTCGGGAACAGGCAATGCACGTTTAACAGTGACCGCATCCAGCCCAAAGTCAACTCCACGATCCGGGATTCCGGCGGGGACGCATGCTGGAAGCAAGACGCCGTTACTGGCAACGATTACGCCTGTTTTTGCAGAGAGCAGGTCGCCGTCCAGAAACCCGGGACTATCTGGCGTTGGTGCGGTTCCCTCGGTTGAGAACCAGATGTCGACGCCATGCTCCTGGAGCAGCTCAAGCAGTATGCCGGAATTCTCAACCAATTCATCCCTACCGATATCTTGCGCCTTCGATAGAACTCTGGCGATACGATCCATCTCGCCTGTGAAGTGGACAGCATCCAGTCCCAGATCGACACGTATATCGAATTTCGCAAGCAGAGCACTGTTCGGAATGACTGCGCCGTGTGTTGTGAGCAGGTCGCCCGCAGTGAACATGCCGTCTGGATGGTCGAGTTCGGTTGAGAATGCGACCAACGGGACCTCATACTCAATATCAATGACATCGGCGGCGTCCAGCCCGAGATCATATCGGCACTGGAATGTATTGAGTAGTTCATGGTTGCGGGCGCAGACCACGCAGTTTGCGCCGAGCAGATCACCATCCGAGATGATCGGGTTTCCGTCCGGCGGCGTCGGACCCTGAGTTATGAAATCCACCTCGGTTGAGAATGCGATGTCTCTGCAGGCATCCATTGAGCCGTGCGGGCAGTAGAGCACCGTTTTCAGGCAGTTGTTGTTCTCGTTTGACTCCTGCACATAGTCATTGACATCTGCGCAGACCATCACCTCGTCCGCCGGCGGTGTGCATACCCAGCGATAATCAAAGTCGAGATCTATGCAATCTCCAGGCTCTAAATCGGTAACCACCATCTCAGATGACACCTGGTCGCCGTCGATGTACAGTGCAGTGTCGTGGTCCGCAGGAGCGATTACACCACCCGCGTTCTCCAGTGTGTAATATATCCTATCTCCTTCATTCCACACCGCGCCGATCACAAGGTCGGGTCTTCTGAGTACCGGCGAAAGCTCAAAGTCGTAACGGAGACGTTCGCCTGCGATGACCTCAACCTCCGCGGTCTGGGGTGTATACCCCTGCATGCTTGCTGTTACGCTGTACTTGCTTGCTTTGAGATCGCAGATCTCATAATAGCCCTTCTCGTCCGTTTCATCTTTTCCTGAACCGGGTTGTCCCTTGGCGACGACGGACGCCTCTTTCAGGGGACTGCCACTCTCGTCCATCACGAGTCCCTCGATACAACCGGCGTAATCATCGCTGCATGGCACTTTGAATGTCCCTTCCGTGACACTGCACTCGATGCTTCTGTTATCGTAATTCCGCAGATCTGCCTCGAGCGCGAGCTTGCTCTCGCCACAGCCCACCGCCTTGAAGGTGACCGCTGCGAAGGTGAAACTACCTGAGACTCCCTGCGCAACCACGGTGAACGCATCCATCCTTACTACGCCATTGTCTTTATCGATCTCGGCTGTTACACTGCTGAAGTTTCCGTCCTTAACAGATTCAACGACCACAACGCTGTTGTCGTAATAAAGCTCCACAGCGACGGTGCACATCCCTTTGACGTCCTCTATTGTGATATGTGCCGTAGCCGTCTTATCAAGGGGTGCTTTCGCATCCCCAATCGATACCACCGCTGGCTCTGCAGCCACCGATGGAGCGCACGTTAACACGATTGCGAAAACAAGTATTCCGGCAATCAGTTTCCATTTCATCTGGCTTAATCCTCCCATTTTTATGCCTGGTTGCCTGCACAGGTAGATGCTATGTGCAACAATAACACTCTGCTAACAATAGCAGCCCGTATATCCCATCTATCTGGACCCCTACCCGCGAGGGCGGCAATCGGTGCCATCTTCTGGAAAAAAGTGCATGCCATGCATGTGATTGCACTAAATATCAAAATGATGCCGGATGGCGTGGAATAGCCATCGAAGGTGCATGCTCTGTATTTTATTCACAAGATGTCACCTTGGTTGCAGTTTGCGTGATATTACTTAAACGTTACGCTTGTGACGGCGTTGGGACTAAATTCATGCACACCCTTCTTTGAGCACCCCTACAAATCGTGCAAACACGCTTCTTTATTAGGAACGCGCCAGATGCCTGGGGGTGTTGCAAAGATTGTTGCCCCGATGTTCGTGGTTGTCCGGTATGCACCGATCTTTCCGCTCCACAAACCG
>JAYEGZ010000069.1:0-3871 GCA_034659315.1 Methanobacteriota archaeon | reverse complement strand
AACATCGTCATGATCTCTTTTCTGGATGCGCCGATCGCCTTCATGATCCCGATCTCCTTTGTGCGCTCCATTGTTGACATCAGCATCACATTGAGGATGCTTACGCCAGCAACAACCAGCGATATCGCGCCGATTCCCATGAGAAATTTGGAGATGTATCCAAAGAACTCGTTTGCCCCCTCGAGTACTATGTTCATCGCCACAACCGTTACAACCTCTTCCCGTCTGTTGAACCGATTCTCAATCGCAGCTTTGACAGCCTCCACATCCTCGATATTGCTCACCTGAACGATCACCTGATCGTATCCATCGGTATCATACAATTTCGAGAACATCCTGTGTGATATGATCACAGCCTGATCGGCACTGACGCCGACGCCAAAACCCTGCTCGGCAAGGATTCCCACGACCTTGAAATCGGTATCCTTAACCGTGACTTTGCTTCCGACCCTGAGATCATACTTATCCGCAAGTCTTGATCCGACGACGCAGTTATCAGAGTCTCCGCGCAGGAAGTGCCCTTTATCGATCTTAAGGATGTAGCCCATATCATCGCCATGCATCCCGTAGATTCCCGCATAAGTCGATTCCTTGCGAAGATCGATGGCGTCACCTTCGCTTGATACCGGGATCGCGTGTTCGATCCCTGTGATCCGCCGCATCTCATCACACTGCTTCTCGGTAATCTCGGTCTCACCGGATTCGTGAGCCGGTAATACGAGCAGTTCGTTTCCGATGTCTCCGATAAACTCATGAGCGGTCAGCTTCAGGCTGTTTCCAAGAATTCCGAGCGACGAGATCGCAATAACACCAATAACAATCCCAATTACCGCAAGAATTGTTCGGAACGTGTGCCTGCTTAAGTTCCTTCTGGCGAGTTTCAGGTACATGGCTGGTCAGTCGATCCTCCCGTCAATTCGCCCGTCGATCATCTCAACCGTCCGATCCGCATACGTTGAGAGGTGGGGGTCGTGTGTGACCATGACAATCGTTGCGCCCCTATCGTTTAATTCGCTCAGGAGATCCATAATGGCAATTCCGGTCTTTGTGTCAAGGTTTCCTGTTGGTTCGTCCGCAAGGATCAGCGCGGGGTTGTTTGCAAGCGCTCTTGCGACAGCAACACGCTGCTGCTGCCCTCCTGATAGCTCATTCTGGCGGTGGTTTGCATACATCGGTTCAAGCCCAACCATCTCGAAGATACTGAGTGCTTTCTTCCGCAGCATGTGTGCGGGGACTCTTCCGAATATCATCGGCATCTCGACGTTCTCGATTGCGGTCAGCGTCGGGATCAGGTTGAACTGCTGGAATATGAATCCAATCTTATCCCGCCTGATCTTGGTCAGCCCGTCGTCGTCAAGCCCTGATGTGGCGATGCCGTCGATCAACACGGCGCCGCTCGTTGGCAGGTCAAGGCATCCAACCAGATTCAGGAGCGTTGACTTTCCAGAGCCGGATGGTCCCATCACCGAGATGAACTCGCCTTTCCTGATGTTTAAATCGACATTGTCAAGCGCATGGATTTTGTTTAATCCGAGCGTGTAAATCTTTGACACGCCTCTAAGCTCGACCACTGGTTCGCTCATGGAATCTATCCTTTCATAGCTTCTCTTCCATATCTCCCGCCACTCATTCCGTTCTGTCGGCCCCTTCCGCGCCGTTCCCCCCATCCTTCCGCTTTTTCCACGAATAAGCGATCACACCGATCACGAGCAGCCCGGCAAGGACGATCAGCACTATTATACCGGTCGACACCCCCTCGGACGACCGCCGTGCCGCTGCCCCCGCGCCCGAACCATCGACATCAATTGACTCATGCTGCACGATGTACGCCCGGTTTACGTCCCTGTACTCGATTGTGAGCGGGACGGAATCAATTCCGTCGTCGAGTTCGACTGACAGCTCAAAACTGCCGAAATCATCCGACTCAAGCTCGCCTATGAAGTATTCCGGGTACGGCTGCTTCGGAGTCACGCCGTCAGCAGCGCCGATTGCAACGACCACGCCAGAGAGATCGGTTGCCCCGAGGTTGTTCACATCACCAGTGATCGTGCAGAGCGACTGCGTATGTTCTGTTGTTATGCCGGTCATGATCAGAATCGACCGATCAACAACCGTAATTGACGCTGCAAGGTCAGATTCATGAACCGTGTCGCCGTTTGTGTATCTCGCAGTAAATGTCATGTCCTTTTTGCCCGCAGTTGAGGCTGTGGTGTCGATGTTGATCGATAGAGAGACACTGCCTTTTGGCGGGACGCTGCCCACATAGAACTCGGTTGCGTTGAATGCGAGATCGCTGCCCGCGGGGGTTACCACAACGCCTGAGATGTTGCTTGATCTTAAGTTCACAAAATCAAGCGTGATTGTTGAGACGCCGCGAACAACAGTTGACGGGATGCTTGATGCCACCAGCTTGAGTTTGGTGCTGTCGATCTTCACAGGAATTCTGTACCTGAACGCCTCCATGTTGCTCCCGCCGATCAACTCGAACCTGAGGAAGTGCGTGCCATCAGCGGCATCCTTGTCTGCTTTGATCTCGTAGACGAAATTGGTACTGTCAGACGGTCCGATCAGACCGACTGACGTGTATGCATCGCTTGTTACCGTAATCTCCCCCTCATCATCGCCAGCAAGAGATGCGCTCGCAATGTATGCGTTCATGTCAAACGCCTCCATCTCGGTGATGTTGCCGCCGCTTCTGGTCTCGGTGACATGAACCACCTCATCTGTTGCGCCGTTAAAGAGGGTGATCGTCACGGTTCCAGTGTCATCCGGCATCAGCGTTGCCGGGTCTAACGTGTAGTCCACCACAATCGTTGGCTCAATCTCGGTGTCTGCGTGAACTGGGGGTGCGAATGCGATCAGGACGAGTGACAATAGCAGTAGCATCAGTAGTGTCGGGCGTCTGTTCATATTCCAACCACCTAAGCTGCGGCTATTATGCATATCAATAGTATGCACCATAACAGGAAGAATGCCGCGGGTACTGCAAGCACTGTTATGATTGCGTGTCCCGTTCCGATATTTCGTGCGTGCTTGACTGCGAATATCCGTATAACCACGCTCCATAGCACGAGAAGAAACTGGATGATGACTGATATCGTTATCACCGGACCATATCTCACTATATGTTGCATCATCGTTTGGTGCATAAGTTCCGGGTTATCAAGTGGGAATCCGATTGCTGGCATCATTGTCATGGTTGTGACAAGTCCGACGACTGTTGCAATGATCGTTGGGATGAATCCATATCCAACGAACTCAAAGACCCGAACGAACGAACCATCGCCTTTGAACAGCATCGAAACAGCATAGAATATAGCCGCACCGAGAACCCATGAGATAAATGGCGTGATAAGATTTGAGATTGTGCTGATGGTTGCAAATGCGCTGAAGATGACCGCAATCTCTTCCGGAAGTGAGGATATCACCACTCTGAACATCATCATGGCGTAGATTGCTCCGATGATGGCTGAAACCATTACGATTGCGAATGGCGTCTTCAGGTTCACGTCTCTTTGGGATAGTTCGGAAAAGAACTGATCCGGATTTGTTAGGATGTCGGTCATCTTGGTCATTTCTTCTTCAAATCTCCTATATTATCATTGATATATTGTAGATTAGATACAATCCCACAGGCACGCCAACCGTGATCAGCGCATCCCGGGCGGATAGATTACGTGCGTACTTAATCCCAAATATCCATATATTCGCGCTCCACAGCGTAAGAAAGATCCCGATGATCATGGATGCCTGCATCAATGGATCCTGCATGAGCGCTTGCTTCAGGAGTTCCGGATTCTCAACTGAGAAATCGATTGTCGGATATACGATACTACTCACGGCAAGCCCGATTGCCGCTGAAACAATCATC
>JAYEGZ010000068.1:0-14731 GCA_034659315.1 Methanobacteriota archaeon | reverse complement strand
CTGCCTGCGGTTCGATGCTCACGGACGTAAACGTGCTTGAGTGCGTATTTGCGACGTCAAACTCGATCTTGCCCCGGTCACAGGCGAGTTTCAGTGGCTTGGACGGAATGATCTTGATTCCTGCGGTCTCGACCTTGATTGGAATGTCCCACTTTGCATTGTATGTATGGGAACTGCCTGTAAGGGTAAGTTGCAGGTGCTCTGTCCCGCAATCCGTATCATCGCCGACCATTATGTTGAACGAGAGGTCGATTGAGTCGTCGGGTCCGAGAACGCCCATCTTCCGGTAGGAGTCGGTCGTAACAACGATTCCATCTGATTCAATGAGTTCTACCTCATTTAACTGTGCATTGGTGTCGTAATCCTTCCCGTTAATCGTTACCGAGTACTGGGATGCGGTGTTTATGAGTGTGAGTGTCACAGTACCTGCATCTCCCGGAATCAGCACTTCCGGGTCGGTCGTTATCGCTTCGAGCTTGAGTGTGCCCCTGCTGTCGAGAGTGTCTGTGCCCACCTTGATCACAAAGTCTTTTTCAGACCATGTTGCGCCTTTCTCGCCCTGATACCTGATCGTTATCTCATGGGTTCCGGGTTTTGCATCATCGGCTACGAATAGGCGGTATTCATACATTGCTGAGGCGTCTGTCCCGATGCTCCCCTTGTTCTGGCGGGCATTGTTGCTTGAATCGAGTGTGAATGGGTATTTCGGCACGAGTTCGATTGTTACGTCTTCTGCTGTGCCGCCGCCTGTGTTCTTGACGCTCACCCATAAATCCACGTACTTCCCGATCTCTGCCGGGTAAGGCTCGTATCTCGTGATGTCTACCTTGAGAGCGCCTCCTGCTGCGGAGGCTGGGGTAACCATGATTGCTGACGTAAGGATTGCGAGAACGAAGAGATGTTGTAGCTGGTTTGCGGTGTTCTGGGTCATGATGCTCACCTCTCCTGCCCGAGCCAGATTGATCCGTGCTCGATTGTGATCTGGTACTCCGGGTTGGCGGGCGTGTGTTGCGTGGTGTCGATGTTCAGGTCATGCTGCTGTTGCTGTAGTAGTGCCCTCTTCAGGATGTATGCGAACGGGCGTTCATCCTGGCGTTGTTCGTTGTGGTTGCGGTTGTGGGGGGTGTGGTTAGTCATGTTGTTCACTTCCTTTGTTCTGACTTGTCGATTAATCGACTTGTCTGATTATATGGATGTGAGTAATAGTACTTAAGTATTTCGATTAATCGAAAGGTATTGTGATGTAATGTGGAGTTGGTGCACAAGCCCGCGGCCATAGGCAGACAATCGCAACCATCCGAGAACCGCCCGGGGTTAATTTCCGGTGGGTACAGTATATCTCCTTGCAATCACCGTATTGATCCACATAGACAAATTGGACGGAGTAATCAGCATCTAAACCTTCTCGATTAGCACCAGACGGACCCGGCGAGCCATCTGGTTGTGCAATGCGGACGGGTTGCTAACTCCGGCACGAAGGGGGGGATTATATGCTACAAGCAGCGCTCACACCAGCCGATACGACGAAGCATCCAACTTAAGTGTCTTTCTGACATTGGTTCCGGCATCCGAGAGATGGGGGGATTATGGGCGGTAACCCTGCTTCTGGAAATGCGCTGCAACCGCAAGCCTTATTACCCGATAGGCAGATGGCAGAATCGTGCATGTTGCCAGGATGATGTGTCCCCATCTGAGATAACAGATGCATTTCAAGGCTCTGCTCGGGTGATTGTTGAATTGTTAGTGAGTGCATTGCCGGTACGGCAGGATGCGCGAAAATTAGGAGGAGGTAGAGGAAAATGGTTAGTATCGAAGATATTCCGGCAGAGGTGAGATGGGAGATTGCAGCCAAAGCAGCGAGCGCAACACCATTGGCTTATGATATGGTCTTTCGGGAAGTTCTTGGCGATAGGTACGACGAGATCGAGCGTCCGATCTACATCGAAGCAGGAAAGGAGATGAAAGGGCTTGCAACGGCTCTGGGTCTGCCAACGGATAATGCCATGGACCTTAGCGATGCTCAGGGAGTTCTTACAACGGTCCTCTACGGACCCGAGTTTGAGTTTGAGAAACTAGAGGGGACCGAAGATCGAGCGGTAGGTAAGGCGACCGGGTGTGCCGTGTTGAACCGGACAAAGGAGATGGGACTGGATCCGAAAGTGGTTTGCCTTGCAGCGTGTCAGACCTTCTGTAAATCGACTATTGAGAACTTAAACCCGAAGTACACCCAGAGGTTCACCAGTGCTATGTGCGCCGGCGATCCTTACTGTGAGATGGCGATCGAGCTTAAGGGATAAATGGGGGGATAAAGATGCCAGAAGTGAAAATAAACCCTGAGGAAACTGCAGTCTTGTTAATAGATATGCAGAACGATGTTCTCCATGAGAAAGGGAAGTTTGCCGCATCGGGAATTGGAGTCTGGAAGTTTGCAAAGGAAGCAGAAACGATCCGGAATACCAAAAAGATGGTCGAGATCGCAAAGGAAAATGGCATACCTGTAATCTATGTGAAGATCGTTTTCAGACCGGACTATGCAGAGATGGGATCTGTTCAATTGTCGCTCTGTACACTTGGTAAGATGCTAAAGGAGGGTGAGGTCTTTAAGGAGGGTACATGGGGCGCTGAGTACGTTGATGAGCTGAAACCAGGGGCAGGTGATTACGTCGTTGTCAAACGAAGGATGAACGCGTTTTATAATACGGAACTCGAAACCTTGTTGAGAGGTCTGGGACGAAGAACGCTGGTAATTTGTGGCGTCATCACAAATTTCTGCGTTGAGGCAACGGTTAGAGGTGCAGTGGATAGGGATTTTGATGCCATCGTGTTGAGTGATTGTACAGCGAGCGAAAGCAAAGAGATGCAGGACTTTCCGATGAAGGCGATCTTCCCGATGTTAGGAGCTGTTGCAACCTCAGAAGAGTTGGTTATATGATAGACTTGGTGCGTTGGAGTTCCTCCATGGAAAACCACAGATTAAAAAATCCGGGATGCATGGGGATTTGCCCTTCAAAGAGGGTACTGTGGTAAGTGCATCAGAGCGCCGAGGTGGGGCGCGATGATAAAATACCAATAATGAAAGGAGGTGGAAAACCATGGCAAAGTTTCTAACACTTTGGGAGGTGGATACGACCAGAATACCTGACAATCCTGAAGAGCAAATCCGATATCATACTATGCTGCTGAATATGGTCAAGGATAGCTTGAAAAGTGACGAAACTATGGACTGGGGCGAGTTTGCTGGCGGAGGTAGAGGATACACCATCAGTGAAGGAACTGAACAGGAGCTTTATATGTCGTTATCAAGGTACGTTCCATACGTCAAGTTCGAGGTGCACCCGATCCTCTCAATAAACCAGATAGAGGAAATGATGAAAGCCGGATCACAAGCTTGAAAATGGGCTGAGACGATTCGAATATCACGAATCGCCTCCTTTTTCTTTTATCAAAGCGCTTTTTCATGGTATATACACTATAACGTCCAGTCACTCTACATATCATTTTCATTTACGAGAAAGTATATCGCCAGCCCCACCCGGAGGGCAGTTTTTACTCGATTTTTTGTGAAAAAATCGTTTTTCATGATTACGAGAGTACGAAAGAACTGACAATACAAGCAAAGCCTGTAGAAATGCAAAAAGGACAATCACATTCTGCATTCACGGATGCCTCGTGGCGTGGATGGGACCTTGGAAAGCACAAATAAAAACCACTGTTTAAAAAATCCGAGATGCACAGGGATTTGCCCCTCAAAAGGGTACTGTGGTAAGTGCATCAAAAATAAACAGGAGGAAACTACCAATGAAAAGACTATTGCATATAACGATGCTCTTAGCAGCTCTGGGGCTCATTGTCTCAGGCTGCATAGAGCCATCGGATGATGTGAAGCCAGAGCCGGAAGCGGTCGTAACAGTTCTCGTGCAGGGATCACCCATCGATGGTGCCGCCGGCATCATCTTCGACAGTAAAGACCAGCTGCACATCGCATCTATTGTAGGCAGAGAGATCATGGTTATGGACCCGGAAACAGGCGAGATAATGGACAGGCTCGGTCCGGAGGTGGGTGTGGAAGGACCCGACGACCTCATCTTCGGACCCGACGACTCGCTATACTGGACATCGTTTTTAACTGGCGAGGTGGGCAAGCTATCGCCAGACGGTGTCTGTACCAGCCAGTTCGTTGCGCCCGGCGTCAACCCGATCACATTCTCTGATGATGGTCGTCTGTTCGTTGCCCTGGATTTTATGGGTGACGCGCTGTACGAACTTGACCCCGACCTTGTTGATCCGCCTCGCTTAATCGCTGAGGATCTGGGTTTCTTAAACGGCATGGACTTTGGACCTGATGGGTTCCTGTACGGTCCGATCTGGACAAAAAGCGAGGTGGTGCGCGTTGATGTGGATAATGGAACGATTCACCTGGTTGCAGATGGCATGGGTTGTCCGGCGGCTGTGAAGTTCGACTCAAGGGGGCGTCTGCACGTTGCCGACTATATTAAGGGCGAGATCCTCCGCGTTGATGCAGAGACCGGGATAAAGGAGGTGATGGCCCAGTTGCCGGCAGGGTTGGATAACCTTGCGTTCGACTCGCATGATCGACTGTTCGTCTCACACGGGCAGGACGGCGCAATCTTCGAGGTTCTTGCCGATGGCACAACGCGGACCGTGAGTCCGGGCGGCATGATCGCGGCTGGCTGCGGCGTCGCGATGCTGCCTCGTTCTGATGGCGAGTCCGTGTTTGTGGCTGACCTCTTTACCCTTCGTGAGTTTGACGGGCTGACAGGCGATGAGAGAAGCGTTGAGCGGCACTATATTGGAATGCCCGGCATCACGAGTCCGGAGACGGTCTCTCCGGACAGTGATAACCTGGTGTTGTCGTCGGTCTTTTCCAATACTGTTCAGGTCTGGAGTCCTGAGACCCGTGAGGTACTGGAGGAGTACACCGACTTTGAGGTACCAATAAACGCGATCCGATTCCAGGGAGATCTCATCGTCGTCGAACTCGGATTCTAAGCCGGGACCTGCCGTGTTACCCGGGCGAGCGATGAGGGGCGTGTCATTCTCGCGGATTCTGCCGATGGACTCGTTCTGCCTGTGGGACTGGCTGCGACCGACGATGACCTGTGGGTCAGCGATTGGGCTACAGGCAGGTGCATCAGAATCATGGCAGACGGTGAGCCGCTCGCAGAACCGATTCCAGTAGCAACAAACCTCTCCGCCCCGGAAGGACTCGCTGTAGCGTCGGACAGGAGCCTGCTGGTCGTTGAGACCGGAGCCGGGCGCATCTCGTCAATTGACCTTGAGACGGGCGAGGTTAGCACCGTAGCAGTTGGGCTCGAGCTGGGTGCAGAGGGTCCAGAAGATTATCCGCCAACCTAGATATTCAATGGCGTGGCGGTGGGACCATCAGGAGCGATATACGTAACAGGCGACATCGCAAACGTCCTATATCGCATCGAACCCAACACCTGATCACGTCAGGGCGGGCGTATGGGGTTGCCGGCTGCAATTGTTGTTTCGCGCAAAAGAACCGGTAAACCCCTCCCGCGGCTTCGCGGATGCCCCAAATTCATTCAGAGGTGACTGATGAAAAGCCCCGCCATCAGAACCTTTGAAAACCCTCCCTCACGTCAATTTCCTGTGGTTAAAGTATATCTACCTGCAATCACTGTATCGATTCACATGGACGAATCGGACGGATTTATCGGCATCGAAACCTTCTCGATTATCACCCGACTGACCGGGCGAGCACACTGGTTGTATGATGAGAAAGGCTTGCTAACTCCTGTAAGCGGGGATCATGTTTCTTGATGGCGGGTCTCACTCAAATGCTCCGAAAAAGAAGTTTGTGTGGCTCAGGTTCATGAGGTGTGTTGAATTGTTCAGGAAGGCGCAGTGGCTGGTTCAACATACTGAATACGATTGTTCGTGTGAAAACTCCCGGGGAGGGATCGCAAAACGGTGGCGTGGTTGGTTGAGCAATATCGCCCCCGAGCCATTGAGAGCCAAAAAGTTATGCAAGGGCCGGTGCCATAATATCAATGCATGATTGATTTTCTTGTTGCACTCTTTGAATCGGTGCCACATTCGGTTGCAACCGTGTTTATTGCAGCACTGCCGATTGCAGAACTCAGGGGCGCGATACCGGTCGCAATTGGCGTGTACGGCATGGATCCGCTGAAAGCATACATGCTCGCAGTGATCGGGAACATGCTGCCGGTTATACCGCTTTTGCTGTTTCTCGGGGTGGTGTCGGATTATCTGCGGAGATGGACGCGCTGGGATGTCTTCTTCCACGGGTTGTTCACGCGCACGTACCACCGGCACAATGCAAAATTTGAGAAATATGGCACCATTGCACTCCTGCTGTTCGTGACAATACCGCTGCCGGTCACCGGCGCATGGACTGGATGCGCGGCAGCATTCGTATTCGGGATACGGTTCGGACATGCGCTCGCAGCGATCTTCGGAGGCGTTCTGCTTTCGGGAGTGATTGTCACAGCCGCCACGCTCGCTGGCATGGGGGTATCAGGTCTACTCTAAAGGTCTGTTTTGTCAGCGGATGCCTGCAGTGTGTATATTTGGCGGAGGCAAAAAACCACGGGATTTCATGAGATTGACATCATAAGATGGTAGCACATACATGATATTGGCGATATGTTTGCATTTTATATCCCGTCCCATCATACGTTCTCGTGGAAATCCGTGTAATTTTGTGGTTAACTGAACACGTACAATACACATTATCCGATTCAGCGATATATTTAAGCAGGGTTAGGGGGAGTATACAATCCATTCCACGCCACAATACCGAAATGGCGTAAACAAACACGAGCAAAACCATGTTTCTTAAATTCAAACACGCTGTCGAATCCACGCTAAAATCCGCACTTGACGCGGCTGGTTATTCAATAGACGACCTATATATCGAAGAATCCGCGCATTCAGATCTTGCATCGTCGTTATCTTTCAGGTTGGCATCGGAATACAAGCAGAGTCCGATAATCCTCGCAGGTACAATTGCCGACGCAATAACGATCCCTGAAAACTCGTTGATCGACAGAGTGGAGGTCGCTGGTGCATACATCAACTTCTTTGTCAGTAAAAAATTCTTAAACGATACGATATACGAAATTTTTGAAAAACAGGACTTGTATGGTGCAGGTCACGGTAAAGGAAAGGTGATCATTGAACACACCTCTGCAAACCCAAACGGTCCGTTGCATGTTGGACATATAAGAAATTCGATCATCGGCGATACCCTTGCAAGGATTTTGAAGAAGGTTGGGTATGAGGTAGAGGTTCAGTACTATGCCAATGATATGGGCAGGCAGATTGCAATCGTCGCATGGGCGCTGGATCGTTTTGCATTTAACCGCCAGAAGAAGACAGATCACGCAATCGCAGATGTATACATCCAGGCAAATCGGGACCTCGGGGACGATCCTGATCTTTCCCTGCAGATCGACGAGATGATGCAGAAGATCGAACTTGGCGACGAAGAAATGGTCGAGCGGTTTGATCGTGCCACGGATCTTGCTATCACCGGAATTACGTCCACGCTCAAGCGCATGAACATCCATCATGATCAGTTCGTGTATGAGTCAAGGTTTGTGAAAGGCGGCGATGTAGCTGACTTTCTACAGGAACTCGAGGAAAGCGGGCTTGCAGAGACCATCGACGGTGCGCTCACGGTTCCGATGCCGGAAGTCGACAAGGATCTCGTGATCCGGCGGAGCAATCGCACATCGCTGTATGTTACGCGGGACCTTGCATATCACCGATGGAAAGCAGAGCAGTGTGACCGCGTGATCGATGTTCTTGGCGCTGATCACAAGCTCATATCCAGTCAACTCTGCCATGTCCTGAGAGTATGCGGGATAAAAGAACCTGAGATCGTTATTTTCGAGTTTGTATCCCTTCCTGAAGGGTCGATGAGTACCCGGGCTGGTAAATTCATCTCTGCGGACGATCTGCTTGATCAGGTCGAGACGCAGGCACTTGCAGAGGTGACAAAGCGCAGACCCGAGACCGATGAAGACTTCAGAAAGCGCGTCTCACTACCGGTCGGCATCGGTGCAGTCAGGTATGACATCGTGAAGATATCGCCTGAGAAGGCAACAACCTTCGACTGGGAGAGCGCTCTTGATTTCGATAAACTCGGCGCACCGTTCATCCAGTACTCACATGCAAGGGCATGCAGCATCCTCCGGAAGACCTCCGGCGCACCTGACTCGATCGACCCGTCTGTTCTGACCGGCGAGGCGGAGATCTCACTTGTGAAAGAGCTTGCCAGATTCTCGCACGTTACCAATGCTGCTGCATCGAATCTAAAGCCGCATATCGTGGCGATCTACGCACGCGAGCTTGCAGAATCATTTAATCAGTTCTACAGGCTGTCTCCAGTATTAAGTGCACCAGAGGATCTTCGTGATGCACGCATCGGGCTTGTCGAGTGCGCACGAATCGTGCTTGCGAGCGTGTTGGACGTGCTCGGGATCGATGCGCCTGAGTCGATGTGAGACTCGACCGGGGATCTCGCGTGGGGCAAAAGGAAACTGGTACGTATTTAGCTAACCACAAGATTACACGGATTTCCACAAGATTTCCGTGTTAATCTCGTGAAAGCCCGTGGTTTTTCCCACCTCAGCTAAACTCGTGATACAATTCGACCGGGGTCCCGGAAACACGTTAAACAGTCGCAGAAATAATATCATCGAAAGCATCGACCACGTAGCGCAAATCGTCATCAGATAGTCCGTACGTACTCAATTTAAAATACTTTGTGAGCCCGGACTTAATTCCGTGAATCTTCCGTTTTTTGAGTTCTTTGTACAGGAAAAACCTGCCTTTTTTGGCGTGTTTCGATATTTCATATAGAACTGGGGTCTCAAAGAACATAAGATCGTGGTTGTGAGGTTTGTCGCCCATCTGGATCATACCGAGGTTTCCCATCTCCTTTGAGAACCATCTTGCCTTCTCTACCTCAGAGTCCCATTCTGCCACCCGCGCCACCACTGCCGGAAATGATGCAATCAGCGTCATAATCGTTGCGCCGCGGGCTGTACATCCAAGGAGTTCGATCTCCTTGTTCTTGTTATATGCAGATCTTCTGAGCAGGTGGTCGTGGTACTGCTCGCTTACTCCGAGGACGCCGACAGGTCCGCAGGCTGCCATCGACTTGTGCCCGCTGCCAGCAATGAAATCCACGCCGAGATCATTTGCCGAAACCGGCATGCGTCCAACCGAATAGGCACAGTTCAGAAGCAGTGGGACCTCGTATTCGTGGCATATTGAGGATACCCTCTTCGCATCCACGATGTTTCCGTAATTCCCGTCAGGATATGTCAGAACCGCAAGAACCACCTCTTCACCCGAATTTTGCTTCTCTTCGAGAATATCCGCGTACCCTTCCGGATCTATTTTGTATTCAGGGCGATCCGAGACCGGAACCTGCGATATGTCGAGTCCTGCACGCTCCGCCGAAACAAGTGAGGTGTAGTGCGCATTCCCATCCATGACAACGCAGCCACCATTCCCGCTGAGTGCATGCATCACAGCGAATATGCCCTCTCGTGCCCCGTTTGTAACTCTTGCGTGGTCGACTCCGAGGAACGCTGGCAGGTCATCGTACACGAAATTGTGGATCGGTGGTTTCTTGATCTCCTCAAGCTTGCCTGGACAGAAATCACAGATCGAGTATCCGTCGCCCCATTCTGCGAGCGCTTCTCTTGCTTCGGGTGTCAGTATCCCACCGCGCTGGAGCGGGTCGATGTTGATCATGCCATGCGTGCTCCTTTTGAGGGATGGTTTCTTTGCCATGCGGTTTTCACTTCCTGTGCGGTAGATATGCATCGGTTGGACGGGTCATCTCAAAAAGTTATCTAAAAAGAATATTTTATATTCGATAGATTTAATAGATCTCCGGTCGCAGAATTGGTAGGATGGTTTGTCGCTGCACGATCTGAAACAGCGTTATGTTTTATTGATTACCGGCACGTGTTTAGCCAACACAAGATTGCACAGATTCCCACAAGAACGGAAGAGGCGACAGGATACGAAATGCAAACGTATTGCCAACATTATTGTATGTACATCATCTTCTTTTCCCACATCAGCTAACACACACCGAATCAAAAAACCCCCCTATTCCGAACCATCTAACTCATTCGGGCGTTGTGAAACCTCCTTTGGCAGCTTGAATGCAAACGTGCTACCACCTCCCACCTCGCTCGAAGCCCAGACGATGCCGCCGTGTTTGTGGATGATGTTTGCCGCAATCGCAAGACCAAGACCCATGCCTTTGCTCTTCTCGACCTGCCAGAACTCCTCAAAGACGTGCGGCAGGTCATCCGGTGTGATGCCAATGCCAGTATCGCTGATAGCAACTTGGATCCAGTCGCCGCCATCGACTCCTGTGATTGATACACTGCCCCCATTTGGCGTGAATCTAATCGCATTCCCGATCAGGTTTGCAACGACCTGCTCTATGCGGTCACAATCCCCCTCGATGGCGAGGTGGTCCGGAATATCAATTGTGCATGTGATACTCTTGTTCTTCGCAAGTGATCCCATATCTGCTACAATAACCCTTATCAGTTCTGATAAATCCAGTTCGGAAAGCTTCAACCCCAGCCCGCCTGCCTGTATCACCGATATGTCGAGTATGTTGTTGATCAGCCGCACCAGTCGATCACTGTTTGATAAGACCTTTGAGAGAGCGTCTTTTTGACTGTCGTTCAGTTCTCCGAGCATTCCATCAGCCACGAACTCGGTAAAGCCCATGATCGAGGTGAGAGGGGTTCGCAGCTCGTGGGATGCGATGTTTATGAAGTTCGTCTTGAGTTCGTCGAGTTTTTTAAGTTCCGCATTCGCAAGTTCAAGTTCCGCATTCGCTCTTTGCAGTTCTTCAGTCACACGCTTCATCCGGGTGACGTCACGCAGCACCTCGACATACCCGATGAGTGCCCCATCAGCACCACGCAGCGGCGCGCCACAGGTCATGATCGGGACACTCCTACCGTCGCTGTCAACGATATTCATCTCCCAGCACACGCTGCCGCCGTGATCTCCGGTCAATTCCTGAAGCCGGCACTGCGGATCACACGCATCGTTTGAGAATACGTTATAACAAAGCATTCCGATAATATCTTCTTCTGCTATGCCGGTAAGCGTCTTGCAAGCCTGATTTGCCATGACTATCTCGAAATTGGTATCAATCACGAACACACAGTCAGGTATGCTCCGGAGTATGCTCTCAAGCGTACTTTTCTGGTTTTCAAGAGTGTGATTGACAAGGGTTATCGTGTTCTGCAGTTCCCTGTGTGTTTCATAAAGCTCGGATGTCATTTCATTGAACCGTCTGGTCAGCACTCCGATTTCATCGTTTGACACTACAGGAACCTGTATTGTATAGTCGCCGGCTGACACCGCCTCTGCCCCGTCATGCAGCCGTTCGATCGGTTTTGTTATCTGCCATGTGGTTAATATAGATACTATGCCGATTAACACAATAACACCGATTATGACCACGATCGCCCGTTCGATCAGTATGTTAAGGGAATATAACACCTCATCATGATCCTGTTCGGCGATCAGGTACCATTTCTGATCAGGCATCCAGATACGGGAGATGATCACCTCTTTTCCGTTGCCGACGTTGTAGATGCCGCAGTAATTCTCACTGGTATTCTTGATAATAGGTATCGTCTTCGCATCATCTGGCAAACCACTAATAAGATAACCGTTACTATCGATCAGGAAAGCCCTGCCTGTCTTTCCAAGTCCTGTGCGGTCGTGTATGGTTTCATGAAGCATGTTGAAGTTGGTCCTGCAGACCACCACGCCGATTGTTCTGTTATCATCGAGCAGCACCGGAGCAGACACCATCATCGTTGGCACATGAAGTGTCGGAGAGATGTATGCACTGGTCAGGTGGGTCTTATATAGCCCTTCACGGTAGTATTCACGCGACGACCGATTATCGCCCATGATGTTTTTGTTGGTGGACGCGATGACGGTGCCGCCGCGGTCAAGCACAAATATCTCGTCAAACGTGCTATAGCCTGCCATCGCAACATCATCAAACTCCTCGATGACCCTCTTTGCCTGCTGGTATTCACTACTCGCGGGGTCCGCCGTCGCCATCACTTCGATGCTTCTGACCACTGAGGGTGCACTGGCAACGACCATTGCATTATCCTGCATATATACAATCCATGAACCAAGGTGATCTGCCCGTGTTTGTGCAACTGATGTCAGGTGCACGAAAGCATGATCTTCCATTGATTCGGTGGAGAGTGTGTACGTGTAATACCCGATGATGCCAAACGGCACGAGCGAGACACAGAGAAATAGGAGGATCAACTTGGGCTGGAGTTGCATGGCAGAAGCCTTCCCAAACCATTCACGACCTGAAGAGCCAGCCCCAGTACTTAATCGTGGTTACCGCGCCGATGGTCATCGCGATCGCGGTTATCACTCCGGGCAACTTAGAATTATACACGGGCACATAAGTGAAAGTGCCTGATGACATGCGAAGTAAGTCCAGTTGAATGCCTACGAAGAGTAACACAATGGCAATATAATACAGAATATAATATGGTCTCAGTTGCAATGCGTCACCGAGTTTCCCACTGAATTGCGCAAGTGTGTAGAATATGAATATAATCGATACGGGCATTGCAACATCTAAAATGCTATTAATCATTTTTCAACCCTCATCATAATCTTGTATAATATACTGGTAAGTGCCAGCAACAACATGGCTCCGACAAACCCAACTACGTGCCAGTCACGACCAAGCGCGCACATCACCCCATACAGTATAAATAGCGCTGCCGGTACCAGAAACCATCTGTAATAGGTTTTCTTACCGAAATTCGATTGGTATAACCTGCCGATCGCAAATATGAACAGAACTATGACCGACGCGAGAATTAAGGAGTATACACCAAGAATGTTTTCGATATCCGCCATAAGAATAGTCACCGCTCTCCAAATGCCTTGACAAATGCCTTGTTTCTGGCTAATCGCGGTGCCCCGCTGAATATATCTTCGTATTGCTCAAATGACGTCCCGCCTGTTACGACGGTCAATCCATGATTAGTGATCTTGACTTCGTGGATACCCGCGTCATGCGCGCTCCCGCGTATCTTGAGCACCGACATCGCCCTTCGCAGTTCCGACTCGATCTCCACGTACCTGAGCATGATCACGGAATCCATGATGTACGAGGTGCCGTTCTCGGCGATCTGTTTTGAGCCGAGAAGATCAGCGGTCTCATGTACAAATATGGTAGTAATATTGTTTGATTTCAGGTACCCGGATGTCTTGCGAACGTATTCATCGCTATCGTCGTCAGGTGACATGCCGGCAAATCCGTTGATCGAATCGACAAGGACTCGCTTTACCCCGATTTCCTCAACGCAGTCTTGTATCGAAAGCAGGCTCTCGCCTGAATACACCTCTCCAGTGGGCGGATACAGGATGTGCAGCAGACCATTTTTCTCAAGTGCACCAAGATCCCATCCAAAGGACAATGCGTTCCTTCGCAATTGCTCCGCGCTCTCCTCAAACGAGACAATCAGTCCCGGCTCATCCTGACGCGTACCATCAAGGATGAAGTGCATGCCTGACGTGGTCTTGCCTGTACCGCTTGGACCGGTCAGCATCGTGGTCGTCCCGCTGATAAGCCCGCCGCTTAACATATCGTCGAGTCCTGTGATGCCTGTGCTTACGCGCTTGCGCGGCGCAGCGACCGCGCTGCCCACGTTAAATGAAGGGGCAGGATATGTGATGATGCCGTCATCGGTGATCCGATACACATGCTTGCCGCTTGCATACGACTGCCCGCGCATCTTCAGCACATCGAGATACCGCACGCGGCACCCCTTCTTCAATTCGTTTGACAGATGTATGATCGAATCTGCAACATAACTGATAGGGCTTGTTTGCAGACTTTGCTCTGTAAACTCGCCAGTGACCAGCACAAGAGAATTCCAGCCCTTCATTCCGACGAAAAGGTCGAAATAGAACTGCCTGCGCTCGCTATCAGTCAGTGGTAGGTCCATCGTCGTGATCGGATCAATTGCGATGCGGTCCGGCTGGATCGCCTCGACATTTTCGGTGATGATATCCACCAGATCGTAAGCCTTGTTCTTCATGATCTCGCGACTCAGATCGAAGTAGATGAGATTCTCACACTCATACATCGATGGGTCGTAGAAGCTGAATCTGGACATGTATCCGCTTAACATCGCGATCGGTTCGGATATCGCCGAAAAATAGAGACATTTTTCGCCAGCCTTAGCTGCTGCGAACATGGATTGTACCGTAAACGTGGTCTTGCCAGTACCAGCCGTGCCCGCGATCAGCACGGTTGATGGACGTGTAAATCCTCGATCCAGTATCTGGTCCAGTCCCGGTATGCCTGTTGGAACTTGTTTCATGAGCCTCGCCGCCAGTGCGATTGTGCACCTGCATCCTATCACAGGGTTATGTGACTCAAATCACCTGCAACCTATTTATTCTTAACCAACAGAACATCTTCCGCAATGTGAAATCTTTTTCTCGATGAGCAAAAAAGTTTGGTGCACCAGAACGATTTTTTCACAAAAAATCGAGTAAAAACTGCCCTCCGGGTGGGGTTGGCGATATACTTCTTCGTAATCGAGTGAGAAATGCATTCCGGGGTTGGAAGCCAGTTTTTGATCAGACTTTTGTGAAAACTTTG
>JAYEGZ010000067.1:0-3891 GCA_034659315.1 Methanobacteriota archaeon | reverse complement strand
AAATATCGTGCAAGCGATCAGCGACGAGTACGGGGTTTATGCGTACCCTGCTGACGTTCTTGAGTATCTGGATCAGGTTGTGCGCAATCTTGAGGCAATCGAGATGGTTGCGACGGTGTTTGGGAACAATGCGGTGAAGCGGGATGCAATTAGGCTCAGGCAGGGGGTGGAGGGGTGACATCTCTGATCAACCGACATCTAAGCAGGAGGTGGGACAGACTCCAAAAGAAGAGCGAGAGAAAAAAAGGAATTTGCGCACCCTTGCATCACTCCGCGCCATGCACTGAACCGGGACATGCTTCCGACTGAAATGATGAGGATAAGGTATAGATTGTGGGGCGTTCTCGGGATCGTCATTTTTCACATTTGTGAACATATCCATCAGGAGATGTTACCTCAAACCTGCATCCGGCTTTACGGATCTTTGTTTTGTTGTTACGAAAATCAGAGTCCCTCGTCAATAGATACGATGCTCCGTTGCATGCAGTTTCAAGAAAAGTTAAATCATCAGCCGTAAAACCATCTATCCTGACTTCTTTTCTCTTGCGCCGCACAATGACCAGCAGTTCCCGTTGTGACCATAAACGCATGCGACCAAAGCACTCAACTTTTCCGCCAGCATATAAAAGAGTTTTTCACCATACCGCCCCCCTCTCACGCATTATCACCCACTCCTGTCCGGCTCGTCTGCCCCTTCCTTTGCCGACCACCTCCCAGTGCCCACCCCTCGCCGGACCGATGCGCCTGAGCAGACCTTTCTTTTTCAATGCAACAATGTTTTTGTCAATAGCAGTAGTACTGATGCCAATACTTTCAGCCATTTCCCTCTTTGAAACATGCGGATTTTCTTTCATGATGTGTAGTATCAATATCTGGTTTTCTGCCAACCCATCTGCCAACCCATCCCCACTCGTTCAACCTTATCCAACCTGTAAAAAAGGTCAGATATAAGCTCATTTCTTCGGATAGAAACCCTGCCAAAATAATCCTTGGAAAGACCCCTGGGAAGCCCTCCCGGGTTATTTATCTCAATCCGGTCATCAAAAATCTCAACCATCAAGCTGGTTCCCCTCACACTGTAATCCCGATGCATCATCGCATTCACAACCGCCTCGCGCAGAGCCTCTATTGGAATCTCGTAAATATCCTCACGATTGACTCCTTTGATCTCGCTTCTCACATTAAGATGCTTTTTGAGGAAAAAGATCGCATCGTTGAACTGTGTCAGCAGGTCATCACGCACATCAAGCCTATCAAAAATATGCAACTTCTTTGTACCCTTAAACGCAAGGAGTGTCATCTGTGCCTGGGAAATATGTTTGTGCACATCCTCTGCAAAGAACAGGACGCCTGCATTATTTATTTTCGTCTCATCCGCCACATTCAAGCTTATTAGAAAATCGCTCATCGGAATCGATCCAATATCGATCTTCGCCTCTTTTGTAAAAGCTGATATTTTCTCGCTGGAAATATCAGAGTATGAAATCCCTTCAACCGTCTTTTCTTCGAACGGAATGATCTCATTTTCGCTGAACATCGCCCGGATCTCTTCGTGATTCATCTTCTGGGTGTTTCCATTTAGCCTCCTGAAATACCCCGAACTGCATGAATAGGGTTTTTCGTCACCCTGTGGAACCTCAATCGCCACCACATCCCCTATCTGCATCGCATTTACAGAAATACCGGGTTTGCAGTTTCTTGCCAGACTATTGATCCTGCCTTTTAGCTCATTGGTCAGGTGTTCGCATACAATCGTGTTGTTATCAGCCACCCCTAACAAGACGACTCCGCCTTTGGAGTTGGCAAAAGCTACAATATCCTCATCGATTTTGGAAGTATATTTTTCCTTGAACTCTGTTGTGAGCCCTTCGCCTTCCCGGATCAGGAGTTTTACGCGGTCATAATCCATTTTAAACTTAATCATCCTCTTCTTTCTCAAATTTTATCTTTAAAAGATAAACTCCTTTTTCGTCACACTTGTTTGCTTCTAAGACTTTGAGTATACCTAAGAAACACGGGTCTTCGCAATAACCATGCTCGGTCTGGCAATTGATGTGAAAACTGACACTTCCAGAACATCCGGAACTATAAAATGAATCAAGACCATGTATGGCAATCTCGTCCAGGTTAAGAATGATGTCCGTATCTTCAAGATGTTTTTCTTTATTGTTCATTTCCAACAACCTCGATCTAATACAATTGTATTCTAAATCTCAATCCTGATCCTACAAGATTCTTCCGTATCCCCTCTTCAAGCCCTTTCGACTTCTCAAACTGCCCGGAAAGTTCCGCAGTAAGCCGTTTCACCAGCCCATTAAATGGCTCGCTATCATTCGTGGTCTCTTGATGCTGATTTAATATGGATGGTACTAATTTGTCGGACGGTGCCTATACGAAGTAAGTTTCCGATATCATTCCGATCTGTATGGATATGCGACGCTGTTGTCGGATATGACGGAGTTATCAGACATTATGGAACTTGAGAGTTTTTAAATAATATAGCTGAACATTAAAGATTGGAGGGTTACTTATTGACCCAACTTGAACACATCGAAGCTATTGAAAAGCGCCTCTGGGGCGCGGCGGACACACTGCGGGCAAACTCCAACTACGCGAGTAACGAGTACTTCCTGCCCGTGATGGGGCTGGTGTTCTTGAGGCACGCCTACAGCCGCCACCTAGCGGTGAAGGATGGTATCGAGGCTAATCTTCCCACACGCGGCGGCAAGACGCGGGCGCTTTTGAAGGAGGATTTCTCCCGGCAGAGCGCTATCTTCCTTTGCCCCAATGCGCAGTTTGACCATCTTGTAGCCCTGCCCGACAGCGAAGACCGCGCCAGGGCGATTATATGGGCGATGGAGTCTATAGAGGGCGACTACGACAACCTGCGCGGCGTGCTGCCCAAGAGCGAATACCAGGAACTCGACAACGATGTACTCGGGCAGCTCCTGCGCACCCTCAACCCCGATGAGCTTAAAAAGGTCTCGGGCGACGTCTTCGGTCGCATCTACGAGTACTTCCTCACCCAGTTCGCGGACCAGAAAGCCCATGACGGCGGCGAGTTCTTTACGCCCGTCTCGCTGGTCTCACTGATCGCCCACGTGCTCGATCCTGGGGGTGGCACGGTGCTTGACCCTGCCTGCGGCTCCGGCGGCATGTTCGTGCAGAGCGCACGCATCGTGGAGGAGCACGGTCAGAACCCCACCGACCGGCTCACCTTCCGCGGTCTGGAGAAGAACGCCACCACCATTCGTCTTGCCAAGATGAACCTGGCAGTCCACGGACTCGAAGGCGACATCCAGAAGGCGATCACCTACTACGAAGACCCCCACGAACTGGTCGGTAAGGCAGACTTCGTGATGGCAAATCCCCCGTTCAACGTTGATGAGATCGACGCGGACAAGGTCAAGACCGATGTGCGCCTGCCCTTCGGTCTGCCCGGCGTCAACAAGAAGGACAAGGTCAGTAACGGCAACTACGTCTGGATCAGCTACTTCTACAGCTACTTAAACGAGAGAGGGCGAGCCGGCTTTGTCATGTCGTCGCAAGCTTCCAGCGCCGGGGGCGGAGAGGCAAAGGTGCGCCGGAAGATAGTTGAGACCGGCGACGTGGATGTTATGGTCGCCATCCGCTCGAACTTCTTCTACACCCGCACCGTGCCCTGTGAGTTGTGGTTCCTGAACCGCGACAAGCCCGAGGCGCACCGCGACAAGGTGCTGATGATCGACGCACGAAACATCTACCGCAAAGTCACCCGCAAGATATACGACTGGAGCCCCGAGCAGCAGCAGAACCTGCTGGCTATCGTGTGGCTCTACCGCGGACAGACCGAGAAGTACCTCAACCTCGTCTCTGGCTACTGCCGCCGCACCCTCGATGAAGGCGCGGGCT
>JAYEGZ010000066.1:0-3898 GCA_034659315.1 Methanobacteriota archaeon | reverse complement strand
GGAATAATGGGGTGCGAAAGGAATATTTCGGGCTTGTTGCAAAGAAAATCGAAGGAAAACACGAACTTATAGAGAAAGGATTTTTTGTTTCCGATCTGGATGATTTTTAAGACGGGGGCTAAACATTATTTTAGTTGGATTTTATCTTTCCGAGCCACGTATTCCAGATACGTTTTTGTCTGATGGGGTGGTAAAACAGACGTGCTAAACGAGATGATCAGCATGAAGACCATTAATATCGTCGTAACTGGCAGGGTGCAGGGCGTAGGATTCCGTTACTTCACCATGCGGCAGGCTCAGGATCTCGGGCTGTGTGGCTGGGTAAGGAACCTGCCGGACGGGCGGGTCGAAGCGGTGGTGCAAGGTCCCGAAGAGGGCGCCCAAACGCTGATCGATCTGCTGCGAACCGGTCCGGCTGCATCTAATGTCACCGATCTGAAGGTCGAGGAGATCAAGCACGAAGCGTTACCCCGGTTTGAGGTGAGGTTTTGATGCCGGGCGATTCGACTGACACTTTGATTGAAGAACTGGGAAACATACGCGGATTTAAGGTCATTGAGAGCAAGCCGCAGCAGGTTCTTGTGGATATCCGGGATTTTGGAATGAATGCATCAGAACTGATAGCCCGCCTTTCGGAACAGGGTGTCAGGGTGCATGAGTGCGGAGATGATTGCATCCGGATCGATACGGACGCACTTGACCGGAAGTTGCTTGACGTGATCGCCAGTTCGATCAAGGCGTGGGGGCGGGATCTTGCCAGAAGAAACATTGAAGATGTGCTAAAAGGAGGGACATGTGTGGGCAGAAGAGATTGCGAATATTATCCGTGTCATTTCGAGGGGCAGGACTGTACGTTCTGTTTCTGTCCGTTGTATCCGTGCAAGGATGAGCGCACAGGTGGCAGGTATGTCGAGAGTTCAACCGGCGGCAAGGTCTGGAGTTGCGTGGACTGCACGATCATCCACGAACCCGATGTCGCGCAGGAGGTGCTAAGTGAGTTGATGGTGCTTGAACCTGGAAGCGATATGCAGGCAGTGTTTCAAAAGACAGTCGCAAAGCATCTGTCAGACGACAGGAGTACCAACCATGTCCACAAACACCAGAATTGACAACATCTTCAGGGTCATGAAAGTCTCAAGTGAAAAATTCGGACCCACTGCACTTGCGAAGATATCCTCTGAACGGGATTCGTTCCTGGTCCTGATCTCGTGCCTATTAAGTCTCCGAACGAAGGACAACGTAACCGCTGCCGCCTCAGAACGGCTGTTCTCCCTGGCTAAAACGCCTGAAGGGATGCTCGGGTTGAGTACGTCTGATATCGAGGGTGCGATCTATCCGGTTGGGTTCTACCGGAGAAAATCCGTGCAGATTCGGGAAATCTCAAAATCGTTGATAGAGATGTATGATTCGAAGGTTCCTGACGAGATCGATGAACTTTTGAAGCTAAAAGGTGTCGGCAGAAAGACTGCGAACATCGTGGTCACGCACGGGTTTGGCAAGCCCGGCATCGCGGTGGACACGCACGTACACAGGATATCAAATCGGCTCGGGCTTGTTGCGACAAAAACGCCGGATAAGACCGAGTTTGAGCTGCGAAGAGTATTGCCGGTCGCCTACTGGCGGGATTTTAACGATCTGCTCGTGGTTCACGGGCAGAACGTCTGTACCCCGATCAGCCCGCGATGCAGTGAGTGTCTGACCAGTGATTATTGTGAGAAAGTGGGCGTCACCCGGCAGAGGTGAACGGATCGCCGCGGGCACGATAATTTGATTTTTAGACTTAAACTTTCCGTCTTTAGGAATAACTTTCCGAGGTAGATGACCAGTTCACGCTTGCCCGCCCGATGCTCCATGATTGTGCACCTCCGATTCCATTTATATATGCGATCCTGAATCCATCATCCTTCCGGGTCATTGAATAAATCCATCGCCCCTGCAATCTTGTCGGGCGGTCCAATGACCACAAGCAGATCGCCGGCACAGAGGTGCGTGTCCCCGTCCGGATTGGATAGCATCTGCAAGTTCCGGCGTACCGCAAGCAAGTTGATGCCATACTTCCTCCGAAGCCCGATCTGATCCAGCGTCTTTCCAACCGCGGGCGCACGCTTGAAAACCCGCAGCGTGACGATCTCGACGTCGGGAAGATGACGTTTCAATCCCGGAAAAGATGCTGGCTCTTTTGAAAGGCTCCGAAACATCTCGTAACCATCTGACCGCACTTCAGCTATGAAACTCTCGATCTCATCTCTGGGTATGAGGTATTTCACCAGAACCCGGGTGAATATCTCCACAGATGCCTCAAACTCCTCCGGAATGACGTCGTCAGCCCCTAATTCATACAGGGGCTTCATTTCCTGGAGGTATTGTGTTCTTACAATAATATGAATCTTTGGGTTAAGTCTCCGAGCGATTGCGGTAATTCGGCGGGTTGCAGCGGGGTCAGAGATGGCTATCACCACAATTCTTGCATCTTTGATGTCTGCGTGCTGAAATACCGCCTCATGAGTCGCATCGCCATAATAGATTGGCTCACCCCTTGCTTGTTCGGTCTTCACCGTTTCCGGGTTCATTTCAAGGATCGTGTAGGGGATGCCTGATATCTCGGCGGCTCGCGCCACATTTCTACCGTTCACGCCAAAGCCGATGATGATTAAGTGATCCTGTTTACGAGCACGATCCACCCCTTGTATATGATATCTGCCCGATTTTAATATTTCAGGCAGTGGCAACCGCAGTGTGGCGTCCGCTATGCGAGGTGCCAGTGCTATGATAAACGGTGTCGCTGCCATGGTCAGGACCGAGACTGTCAGGAAAAACTGGTATGCATCCCCTGCAAGCAAACCATGTTCAGCTCCGGTCCTTGAGAGGATGAAGGAAAACTCACCAACCTGACCGAGTGCAAGCCCGACCATGACCGCAGTGCGGAGTGGGAATCCGAGTAAAAAAGCCACAAAACAAGCGATGATGGCTTTTAATGCCAGAAAGCAGAGGGCAATCAGCAAAATAAGTCCGGGCTGCTGGAAAAGAAATCCAACATCTAAGAGCATCCCGATCGAGACGAAAAAGAAGCTCATAAAGACATCACGGAAGGGCAAGACATTACCAAGCGCATGATGGCTATATTCTGATTGGGAGATGATCAAGCCTGCCAGAAATGCACCCAGTGCGAGGGAGAGTCCCATGCGGGAAGTCAAACACACAACTGCGAGGCATATCATAAAAACGCTCAGCAAGAACAGTTCCCGGCTCCGCGTCCTGGCAATCTGGTATAATGCCTGCGGCACGATCCATCTGGCACCAACGGTCACCAGCAGGATGATTCCGGTTCCTTTTGCCACAAGGATGATGAGGGACTCGCCCAGATCACCGGTTGCTCCAGCCAGCATGGGCGTAAACAGCATCATCGGAACGATGATGATATCCTGAAAGAGCAGGATGCCGAGGGTCGCCTGCCCGTGGGGGCTGTCAATTTCACCCCGCTCCTGGATGAGCTTGAGCACAATTGCCGTGCTGCTGAGCGCTATGAGAAAGCCCATGAAGATCGATTCGTCAGATGCGAGACCGGTCTTTATGGCTATGAAAAAAACAGCCACTATGGTCAGCAATACCTGAAGTGAGCCGCCAAACAGGATCGATCTCTTGATCTGTGACATGCGTTTTAATGAGAACTCGAGTCCGATCGCAAAGAGCAGAAGTACGACCCCAATCTCAGCTAAAACTTCAACTTCATGGACGCCATGTACCAGCCCCAGTCCGTGGGGTCCTGCCAGTATCCCGGTTAAGAGAAATCCCACGATCGCTGGCACCCGGATTAGATGGAATATAAAGAGTACAGCGATGGATAGTCCGAATATGATGACGATGTCATTTAATAACGGTATTTCCATATACTAACATG
>JAYEGZ010000065.1:0-3909 GCA_034659315.1 Methanobacteriota archaeon | reverse complement strand
GGTCGCGCCGTTGCTCAACTCAGATACTTCAATATGCAATTCCTCTGCATTATCAAGCATCTCTGAAAATGCCCTATATCCATATTTATTTACGCTGATCATTGAGATCACCAAAGTGTCCATAGAGCCCAGTCACACATAAGATTATCGGGGCGCTGCGGGCATCAAAAAAGCAGCATAGCACAGGGGATACTAACCCCCAAACTAATACAACTCCAGATACTCATCCGAAACCGGGTACATTAGGGGCGTTCTGAACTCGATTTTCGTATCAAATCCGGTCTCAATCAAAAGTTCAATCACGATACCGATGTTTGGGCTAAAATCGGTCGCAGATGCTGTCGTATCAATACCAAGCTCGACCATATCGCCATACTCGAGGTGCGGATCGTTTGTCCGGTCGGCTTCGGTGCCATCGTTAATGCGCAGCCACCGACTGGCGTTAAAAAAACCGTCGTCATAAGAATTAGATGTCTGGTTGTATCTGAGGATCACAGGGGGCTTGCCAGTAGATATGACGCTGATAATCATGGTATCAAGGGTTACAATCTCGCTTCCAACGATTGGCTCGATGAGTATGTTAAGGCGGGTGATGCCGTGGTCGGTTGTTGTGTTATCGGTCGTCTGCCCACTCAACGATATGATTCTGATGCCGGTGCTGACATGTTCTTTTGTCTCCTCGCCGGTATGCACCGCATTCTCTGTGAACATGCTTGATGTGTTTATCAACGGCACAACCACGAGCGCAGCCATCAGAACAATCGCAATGAACAAAATCAGCGTGCTAATCCCAGTGTCCGCACTGCAATTTTGTTTTAACCTCATAATTGCTCAGTATCCAGCACTCCGTTCGCAACAACCACTTTTATAGACTTTCCAGAGAGATTAATGCATGAGAATGTGAGATTCACCACCTCAGACGGTTCCCACTGTAGATCACCATCGTCATTCTCGATATTTGACGTGAGAATCGTTTGGTACACTCCATTGACCAGAACTACGATGGAATTAGTTGAATTGTCAAATTCGGTCTTTCCTGTGTTCAATACATACAACCCCGGCTGCGTGCTCGCGCCCGGATCGTTGATGATCTCGATATCCCCCCTCATCTGGTCTGCGAGATGGCTGTTTCTAACCACCAGTGCGCCTGATACCGAGCCTGTGACACCGTAGAGCGCGATCACGATCACCGACGCGATGATCACCGACGCGATGAAGAAGATCGCCTGCGATGCGGATTCTCCAGCCATTTACACCACCTCCGCGCAAGCAGACCTTGCATTCGCTGTCACTACTTTCACAACATCGCCACTGTCAAGCGTAAACGTCGTTGTCGGGAATTCCTTTCCTGGGTACAACCAGCCAGACCCTGCTGCATGATTGACTATATTCCCATTTACAAGCACGATGAGCTTTGATTTGTCGATGGATTCAGTTCCGGTATTTTTTATGTAGAATATATCGCTTGCGCTGTCAGCGATTTTCCCCCTGTCCTCGTAGCTGCATGAAGACGTATTATAGATATCGATCCTTGTGTCCAGCAGAGCGAGCATACGCCCATGTTGCGTGTCTCTGGCGTCCTGTAGCAGCTCGTAGCTATCGCTGACGCGTTCATAGTTCACGGTTGCAATCAAGATTAGACCAATGGCGAGGATTGCTGTAGCGATGGATAGACCAAACCCCATTATGTAGAATATTGGTGCTTACGGTATTAATGATTTACGGTACGTATATGTTTAGCGGAGGTGAAAATCTGTGTAATCGTATGGTTGGCTAAACACGTAACCCGGGCACGAACGAATCTATAGCCGGCTCACGCTTTGCAGATGCGTTTTGTTAGCACGGATGCGATGAGGGATGAGAGGATCACTACTCCAATGATCGATGCGTAGACGCCTTCGTGGAATATGTTAAGTTCATATCCTACGGTTGCTGCCACTATGCCCAGACTCAGGCGCGAGTTGAAGATTGTTGCGATATATGCTGCTTGTTCGGGCAGGTATCTTTTTGTTGAGATGTAAGTTCCTATATATTTTGATGTGAAGCATATTATTACGAATAATAAGATTAAGATGGTATTTTCATAGAGGGCTGCAAGGTTTACTGCTGTGCCGACCTTGAAGAAGAAGATTGGTGCAAGGAAGCCGAATGTGATTCCCCTTAGCTTGTCCCACAATTTTATGTGCCCTACAATGACGCCTGATGTGATTACGCCAAGAATAAAGGCAAGAAGAACTGTTTCGATCCCGATCGCTTCGCCGGCGATGCCTATGCCGAGTATCAGGAATAATATTATCTTGAACTCAAACTCTACCGCGTTGCCTTTGTAGTGACTGAATATTTTTTTGCCAAGAGATGGTACAAAGTATGAGAATACGGTGAATGCCAGAATGAAGCCGATTGTAAGGATTGTCAGGTCTGAAAATAATAGGCTTATTGCGATCATGCTCAACAAATCCACAACCATCGCTGCTGAGAGTATCTTTTTCCCGGTGTCGTCGAGTCTTTCTTTTGATTTCAATAACGTGGGGTATACGATGGCTATCGATGTTGTCGAGAGGGCGATGCCGGTCAGAAGCGCCTGCTCATAAGAGAAATCCAGAAAATACAGTGTGATGAAGTAAACTGCGAGGAAGGGACTTAAAAAGGATGCGCTGCCTATCACCATGCTGCTTTTTGCGTTCTTTTTCAACACATCAAAGTCAATCTCAAGACCTGCGAAGAACATGAGGGCGAGGATTCCGAAGTCTGCCAGCACGTTGATTACTTCTGCACTGCTGAAATTGAAAAAGTTGACTGCTATACATCCGGCAATAATCTCGAATATTGCGCTTGTGATCTTTAGTTCTATTGCCACAAGTCCTGCAAAAATTATCAGTCCGATTGCTATGAAGATTTCGTCCATGTGAATGTTAGTTATCGAAATACGCCTGTCTGATGAGCGTTAATGCCCCCATCTGCAATAAAAGAAACGATGATGCGATCTTTCTCGTAGTCAGTTTAATTGCAGGACGTTGGGGCATTCCGGACCACATACAGTTCCCGTGAATCCCACAAACTTGTTTGGGTTCCTTAGCTTTTTGCCCCACCTGTGCAGATATATATATAACTTTCATTATATTTTTTTATAAGCCCCTCATCCACAGTTTCACTGCGGGGAATGACAACCTTTGAACAGTTGACGGCTTATGGTATAATGCGCATCCTCATCCGTCCCAGTGGTTATTAGCAGATGCGAGTTTTTCATTTCAGATGCCTCCAATCGGGATAATTTATGAGTCGTGCATTAAAGACACTTCGCTGGACCGGCGGCGGAGCTCCTAAAGCGTTAGGATTCCGCCAGCGCGGGTATTTCAAATAAAGCAGCCCATGCTGTCAGTCAAGCCCGGCCGAGCAATTTACGTATCCACTCCAAAAACGGTGGTGAGACGTATGCGGGCTTCAATTTACCCATATCTTGCGTTATGATCCGCTTTGATTTTTAAAGATCGTCTGTTATCGATTTAGTAGCATTTTCTTATACTTTTAAGATTTAAATTAACACTTATTACATGATTTAAAACACTATTTGCATAAATTTATAACAATAAGTTGTTGATTTTTAGATAATACCCATTTTACCCTCTAATTTGGAGGGGATACCAATTTACATGCCTGACACAGCTCATCAAAACATCTTTACCGGGTCTCAGAATGTAACGGTTTTATCACTCTCTGTAACGATTTCATACAGGTCCTGCATCGTTGACAAAGGACAAACCTCCGACCCCTCCGATTGGCGGATTTTAAGGCAGCTACCGCAGGCAAATATCTCGCCGCCCGCGCCAACCAGCAGCCTCATCTGTTCTGTCACCACAAACTTACTCGTGTCCAGAGACTCGCACTCCACACCTTTGCCAAGCAGGAATA
>JAYEGZ010000064.1:1320-14803 GCA_034659315.1 Methanobacteriota archaeon | reverse complement strand
ACGGTTTTCCTTATTTCGTGGTCTTGATGATTTCTGCAATTACGTGGTCCTGTGTGGTCCCGGTCCGCTCGGCTTCAAACTTCAGGACGATCCTGTGTCGCAGGACTGGATATGCCATCGCATGAATGTCTTCACTGGATACGTAATTGCGCCCATGAATCAACGCTCTCGCCTTCGCGGTCAGTATTATGGCGATCGAGGCACGGGGCGATGCGCCGTACTCGATGTTGTTCCATTTACGGGTCGCAGTCACGATGTTAATCGCGTTGGATTTGAGTTCCTCTGAAATCGGGATTTCCCTGGTCAGATGTTGCAGTTTTAGCACTGCATCCCTGCTGACAACACGCTGCACGCTTGGTTCGACTGCGGAGGTGTACCGATCCACGATGATGCGCTCATCTTCGACAGCAGGATAATCCATCAATATCTTCAGCAGAAACCGGTCGAGCTGCGCCTCGGGTAGCGGAAACGTCCCCTCCATCTCGATAGGGTTCTGGGTTGCAAGGATGAAAAACGGTATATCCAGCTTGTAAGTCTCATTTCCGGCGGTGATCTGCTTTTCCTGCATCGCTTCAAGAAGTGCGCTCTGCGTTTTTGGCGATGCACGGTTAATCTCATCTGCCAGCACGATGTTTGCGAAGACCGGACCCCGCTCGAATCGGAATCGCTTTTCCCCGGCATGCTCTTCCACCATGAATGTGCCAGTGATGTCAGATGGCATCAGGTCCGGGGTACACTGAATCCGGCTGAACGACAGGTCCATCACCTTCGACAGCGTGCTGATCATGAGCGTCTTCCCAAGTCCGGGGTTACTCTCCACAAGTGCATGTCCATTACTCAGTATCGCTATCAACAGATGTTCCACAGTATCCTTCTGACCAACGACGACCTTCTCGATCTCGCGGAATACCGAGTTGATGATACCGCCCGCGTCATGATATATCCGGGACAGATCCGATTTCTGGGACGGTTGCTCCATGCAAATATATGTGACCTGACTCGATATAAATGAGACTCATCGTAGCACCACCAGAGAGTCCACGAGAACCTCGGGAATACCAAACATGCAAGACTAAAAACCCCACGATTCTCGGAAAATGCAAGCTAAAGCTCCACCGCGCATATCCGGCCATCTCTTAATCGCGCTAACTGTCCGACGATCTTGAATGGATATATGCCAACACCCCATGGATTGCAGATGCCCCCAATAAATACCTGCAAACATTGGCTTTTCAGATTGTCATCAGGTGGATTATGCCGCCACTGCTCGTGAGTTATGTTGTTTTGTTATGGTATGTATTTTATTCAATCATCCTTGTAATCTTTCAGTGCCGGGCGATAAACAGCACGTTAGCGCTTCCTGCGGCATCATACGATATGAAAAATACCGGGACTACAGAAATGTTTATAATCCACCGTGTTTGTGGGATTACGTAGCAACAAGCCCATAATATAGCCCGGGTAGCCAGAGCGTGCAATCACACAAACGGCGTATACTCTGCATTTCCTGCTATTGTGACACCACAGTCAGGTACATTCCTGAACATTTTGGCAGCGCCACCATGATCACCACAACTACATGTAGTACAAGACCTTTTTCCAAAACCATCGTGCGTGTGGATGGGCGTGCTTTCGAGTTCAAATTCATCCGCATGTTGTCGATCAGGTTGATCGTGATTCCGGTTGTAGGTCATGGTATCCAGTAGTTTTACATTTCATATTTATAGCTACGGACTCTATAGTTATAGTATCCGCGTCCGGGTAATAGCTATGAGCCAACACGCGCAACATCTGCGCAACTACCACCATAACATGGAATATCATGAAAATCTATTACATTGATTTCTGAGGTGTTATCAGTATTTAACCGTCAAACAAACCACTGCTTTCCGAGTGAATTAATTATCCCCTGTACTACATATTGCACCGGGTACTATCGGGTTCAACCGATACATTAAAGAACGATTGGATTTATTGTCAATATAACACAGCAATTGAAACGGATGTGCTATTATCGTAGACGAATTGGACGAACAGATTCTCAAGGCGATGTCGGAAGGCATTGGTGTAGGTCCCAGATTGGCAGAGCTTGCCAGACATCTCGAGGTTCCAAGGAGTACTGCGAACTTGCGTGTCCGCATGCTCACAGAAAAGAACATTATCACGGGATTTCGCCCACAGGTCAACTGGGAGGAACTGGGATATTATATCAATGGTTATATTGGGATTGAATGTCCAAAACCGATCATCAACGATTTGATCGACTTTTTAAAAGACCAGGAGTGGGTTTTTGGCGTATGGGAAGTCACATCCGGAAAATACGGGTTGCTTGTGATGTGTCGGTTCAAACAATACAACGAGATTGAACAGCTAAAAATGTTTACCAAGACTATGCACGGAATCCGGGATGTGGATGTGTTTTTGCTTGGACCATACCATGCCTTGAAATAAATTATAAATCTGCGCCACCATGCGACGGGGTATGTTATTTTTCGATGTCTCGCATCTTTAATCTAAATTCTTTGTTTTGGTCGCATATATTTGTCAGAACTACGGGAATCTTGGGGCGTCACGGATGGTGCCTAAATAAATACATTGTCACCCAATAACACCCCACACAGCACAGGAGTCAGGCTATCATGAATAAACTCGACATCATCGCAGCCCCGCTTGAAAAGAAGTCGCTCAAGATCCTCTTGTTTGGCGCGGGAGAACTTGGAAAGGAGATCGCGATAGAAGCGCAGCGTCTTGGCATAGAGGTCATCGCTGTTGATCGATACGAGCGGGCGCCGGCGCAGCAGGTTGCGCACAGGGCGTACACCGTGAACATGATGGATGCAAATGCGATGCGCTCGATTGTGGATCGGGAACTGCCAGATATTATCATACCCGAGATCGAGGCGATCGACCTGGACATACTCTTTGAGTTTGAGGAAGAGGGGTATCTGGTCACGCCGAATGCACGCGCAACACATGCCGCCATGAACCGGGAGCGTATCAGGGAACTGATCGTGAAATCCGGCGTCAAAACGGGCGCGTACGCATACACACGCACAGACGACCTGTTAGAGTTTACAGATGCGGTCGAAAAGATCGGATATCCATGCTTCAGCAAAGCGATCATGTCAAGCAGCGGTAAAGGCTCGTATTTCATCGAGAAACCGGAGGACATCAAGACGGCGATGGATGCTGCCAGATACGAGACCAGGGGGTCAGGAGAGATGGCAATCATCGAGGAGTACATACCATTTGACACAGAAGTGACCGAGATTGCGGTCAGGCATCTGGACGAGGACGGCAGCCAGATCGTTACCACGTTCCCAAAGCCGATTGGGCACTACCAGATCGACGGCGATTACCATTCATCGTGGCAGAGCCCGAATGTCGGAGAATATCTGCCATATAACGTCGATGAGATCGGAAAGTCCGTGGACAATGACCCGGGGCTTGCAGAAGAGGCTGAGAAGAAGATTTACGACGCAGCACAAAAAATAACCGATGAACTTGGCGGAGTCGGGGTGTTTGGGTGCGAACTCTTTGTTCGTGTAAGGGATGGTAAGGTTGAGGTCTATGGCAACGAATGTGCGCCCAGACCGCACGATACTGGCATGGTTACATATATCTCGCATCCGCAGGGATTCAATGAGGGGGGCTTGCACGTACGTGCGGTTGCAGGGCTTCCGATCCCGGCGCAAACCCGGGATGGCTACCGGATGTTTGATCCAATCAAGCCTGCAGCGTCCCACGTAATCCTATCGCCTGCCAGAGGGTTCGATCCTGAATATAAAGGTCTCTTTGACGCTATGGCTGTTTCTGGCACTAATATCTACATGTTTGGAAAGCCGCTTGCGTATCATGACGGCTGGATCGTCGAGGAACGGATGGGTATTGCGCTTGCACTTGGCGAGGATGCATTTGATGCAAAACGGAAGGCAGAAGTTGCTGCGCACAAGATTCGGATCAGAACTGCGACCGAGCCTGCGTGGCGGGGGCAGGAGGCGCGGCGGATGCATGTTGTGGAATAGGGGAGCGATCGGAGAATAGTTGATACATCCGGCCGACTTTCATACGCCACATAACTAAAACAAGTAGTCCGGTTCCTGGTTTGCATGACCTGGTTCATGGATTTTTGGCATCTGGCGCTTCCGGTTTTGCGGATTCTCATAGATTCTTGCATGACCTCTGAGATGCTGATGTTACTGATTACTGAGTGTAGAGAGATTTAATAGTGATGCAAGGGTACTAAATACACGAATGTCAGCAGTAACAATAACAGATACCACATTCCGGGACGCGCACCAGTCTCTTATCGCGACCAGAATGCGGACCTGCGACATGCTTCCAATCGCAGAGGAGCTTGATCGTGTCGGATTTTACTCTCTGGAAGTCTGGGGTGGAGCGACCTTCGATGTCTGCATCCGTTACCTGAATGAAGATCCCTGGGAACGGTTAAAGAGTCTGAAAGCGGTAATCAAAGACACCCCGCTTCAGATGTTACTTCGGGGTCAGAATCTTGTTGGGTATCGGCATTATCCTGATGATATTGTAGTAAAATTTGTTGAAAAATCTGCCGAGAACGGAATCGACGTATTCAGAATTTTTGATGCGGTAAACGATATCAGAAACATGGAAGTCTCGATCAAGACTGCAAAAAAAGCAGGGGCGCACGTTCAGGGCACTATCAGCTACACCATCAGCCCTGTGCATACAATAGACTCATTTGTCAGTTTTGCAAGAGAACTCTCTGAGCTTAACTGCGATTCCATCTGTATAAAGGACATGGCAGGTTTGATCTCGCCGCGGGACACGTACGATCTTATTAAAGCCCTGAAGAGCGAGGTAGGACTACCTGTTAATCTTCATTCGCATTCCACGAGTGGAATGGCGCCCATGAGCTATATGGCAGCGTGTGATGCCGGAGTCGATATCCTGGACACCGCATTCTCGCCATTCGCGAGCGGGGCGTCCCAGCCTCCGACAGAAACTGTGGTTGCTGCTCTTCACGGGACAGCTTATGACACGGGACTCGATCTTAATGTTCTAACCGGCATAACAGAGTATTTTGTCGGGATAAGAGAGAAATATACGGGAATCCTTGATCCAATATCTGAAAAAATCGACACCAAGGTCTTGATATATCAGATACCGGGTGGGATGCTTTCTAATCTGGTATCCCAGCTCGAAGAACAGAACGCTATGGACCGGTACAATGAGGTGCTCGCTGAGATGCCGCGTGTCCGGAAAGATCTGGGCTATCCGCCGCTTGTCACACCTACCAGCCAGATCGTGGGTACGCAGGCGGTGTTAAACGTTCTTACAGGCGAGCGGTACAAGATTATACCAAAAGAAGTGCGGGAATATGTCAGAGGTATGTACGGAAAGCCCCCTGCGCCGATCATTGAAGAGTTGCTGGAAAAAGTGCTGGGCGAAGACGACGCCATAACTTGCCGACCCGCCGATCTGCTCGAGCCCGAACTGGACCAGATCACCAGAGAAGCGCAAGAACTTGGTATTGTTCGGAAAGAGGAGGATATTCTAACTTATGCCCTGTATCCGCAGATTGCGAAGACATTCCTTATGGGGGATGCAGTTGAGGAAGAGATCAAACCGGCGATGGGTGCAGGTGCTGCTTCGGGTCTGGCTGCCATGGCTGCGGCAGGCAACGTCTTCAAAGTGGTTGTTGACGGAGAGGCGTTTCATGTGGAGATCGAACCCACCGGAGAGATGACTATTGAGGCGAAGAAGCCGGTTCCGGCAGATTCTGTCGAGGGCGGGATCAAGAGCAACATGCAGGGGATGATTCTTGGGCTGAAGGTCAAGAAAGGAGATCCTGTGGAGAAAGGCAACGTTGTTGCAGTGATCGAGGCTATGAAGATGGAAAACGACATTCACGCCCCACACAGCGGAATAGTTCGGGATATCTTTGTTTCAAAAGGCGATACCGTACGTGCTGGCGATGTGATCATGTCAGTCAACTAAAGATCAACCAAAGGGGTGTTTTCATTGTTTAATACGATACTAGTGGCAAACAGAGGCGAGATAGCGATAAGGGTGATGAGAGCCTGCCGCGAGATGGATATAAAGACCGTGGCGGTGCATTCAGAGGCTGACAGTACTGCACTGTTCACAAAATATGCTGACGAAGCTCACTGCATCGGTCTACCGCCGGCAAGCCAGAGCTACCTGCGAATCGATAGAATCCTTGATGTGGCAGAAAAGACCGGTGCAGAAGCGATACATCCGGGATACGGGTTTCTCGCTGAAAACCCGAAGTTTGCCAGAGAATGCGAAAAGATGGGGGTCGTCTTCATCGGACCGTCCGGCAAATCCATCGATACCGTCGGAAGCAAGATAACTGCCAAAAAGATGATGTTGAAAGCCGGGGTTCCGGTCATACCAGGAATTTCTGCCGGGATCGACGATCCTGAATCGGTCATTGATGATGCAGAGGAGATCGGGTATCCAGTCATCGTGAAAGCATCAGCAGGAGGCGGTGGGATCGGGATGAAGATCGCAAACAACGCAGAGGAACTCGTAAGTGCGGTCCATTCGACCAAAGCGGTGGCGAAATCGGCGTTTGGCGACGACACAATCTTTATGGAGAAATACATGCTCCAGCCCAGACACATCGAATTTCAGATTTTGGCGGATTCTTATGGCGATATTGTCCATCTGAACGAGCGGGAGTGCTCGATACAGAGGAGGCACCAGAAACTGATCGAAGAGTCCCCCTCACCGGTTATGACCCCCGAACTGCGTGAAAAAATGGGTGCAGCAGCGATCAGAGCAACAAGTGCGATCGATTATACAAATGCAGGCACGGTTGAGTTCATGTACTCGATGGGCGATTTTTATTTCCTTGAGATGAATACGCGGCTGCAGGTGGAACACCCGATAACCGAGATGGTGACAGGGGTTGACATCGTCAGAAAACAGATAACAATTGCAGCCGGCGGGCGATTAGACCTGGAACAGGATGATATCGGCATCAACGGATGGGCAATGGAGTGCCGGATCAATGCAGAAGATCCGCTTAATGATTTTGCACCGTCTCCGGGAAGGATCACACGGTACCGATCGCCAGGAGGTCCTGGAATCCGGGTTGACAGTGGTGTGCACACGGGTTACACGATCTCCCCGTTTTATGACTCGATGGTCTCCAAACTGATATCATGGGGTCAGACAAGAAGCGAGGCGACAGACAAAATGCTCAGGGCGCTGTATGAGTATATTATTGTCGGTGTTTCGATAAATGTTCCGTTCCATAAGGCGGTGCTCAGAAATCAACACTTTAGAAACGGAGAACTTACGACCCACTTCATTGAGGACTTTGATGTGCTGACACAGGTGAAGGCGGTAGTCGAAAGCGAGAAAGTGAAGGGAGCAACGCTTGCTTCTGCCATGGGTGCCGGTGACCGGAAGGTTGCAGCCATAACTGCTGCTGTGAAAACATATATTGCCAATGAAGGCAAAGAGTAGTACATTCATGCAACCAAGAGAAAAAATTCTGGAGATACTCAAAGAAAAACATGACGAGTTCGTTTCAGGTGAATATCTCTCACAAAAACTGGATATCTCGCGCACGATGGTGTGGAAACATGTTGAATCCATGCGAGATGGTGGCTACATCATTGAGTCGGTCACCAGCAAGGGTTACCGGCTCAGAGAGATTCCGGACCTGCTGCTGCCTGCTGAAGTCAAACAGTATCTCAATACCGATTTTATTGGTAAGGAAATACACTACTTTGATGAAATAAAATCCACCAGTGCAAAAGCGAAGGAACTTGCCAAAGATAACCCGGACGGAACTGTTATAATCGCAGAAAGGCAGATTGAAGGCAGAGGACGGATGGGTAAGGGATGGTATTCCCCACCAGGTGGAATCTGGTTCTCAATAATCTTAAAACCAAAAATCTCTCCTGACCAGGTTCATAAATTAACGCTCGTGGCAGGGGTTGCTGTCGCAGAGGTTTTGAACGAGCTGGGGCTGAAGGCAGAGGTAAAATGGCCCAACGACATTCTCATCAATGAAAAAAAGGTCTGCGGAATCTTGACTGAGATGGAAGCCGAGTTAGACGTCGTGAACTATGTGATCGTTGGAGTCGGGATCGATGCTAACATTGATCTTGACATGCTCCCGCCGATCACCATGATGCAGACCACGTCACTGAGAGAAGAGCTTGGGGGGGATGTGGACAGGATAGCTCTTGTCAGACACATTCTCGAGCGTTTTGAGCGGCATTACACCACCTTTCTGGCAGGGGATTTCCACGCGATCCTGAAACGCTGGAGAGACTGTTCGTCCACCATCGGACAGCGAGTAAAGATTGTTGCAGGGTTCAGGACAATCAAAGGCGAAGCTGTTGGCATCGACCACGACGGAGCTTTGATTGTGGAACTGGACGACGGGACGGTTGAAAAAGAGATTGCCGGTACGTGTTATCATATCTGACATATTTGCTATCTGGCGACTCGGAGCACCGCATCGACCGCCTGCAGCAGCATCCGGTTCTCCTGCCTCGTCCGAACCGCCAGTCTGACATGATCTGTGCTTAGATTCTTAAACGATGCGCAATCCCTGATTAGAATTCCATGTTCAAGTAGTCTCCAGGTCAATTCATGCGAATCCATGCCAGTATTGGTGATATCAACGAGAATGAAATTAACATCGCTTTTCAGCGGGGAAAAACCACGATCAATCAATCCTTTTGTGAGATATTCCCGCTCTTTGCGTATCAGATCGATCGATCTCTTAAGATAATCGTTTTTCATACATGCATCCATCAGGCGCATTCCGATTACCTCAGTTGGCGCACCAACATTCCAGACCAGCCGCACACGGTTGAGCAGTTCGGCAAGTTCACGCGATGCGATGCCAAAACCGATGCGAAGTCCAGGGACTGCAAATACCTTTGTCAGCGATCGGAGTACAAGCACGAAATCCGAGTCAAACACGGTGTGTGCAATCGATTGAGTTGGATCAGCAAGCTCTATGAACGCCTCATCAACAAATAGAAACGTTTCATGGTCAGAACATCGATCTGCAAGTCGCAGTACCTCACTTTGCGATACCATGCCACCGGTCGGGTTGTTTGGATTGCACAGAAATACAGCGCTTGCATCTGAGAGCTCTGTGGACGTCAACCCAAGAATCTGTGAATAATCGCAATACTGTACAGTTGCTCCGAATAGCTGGCACTGGAAAGCATATTCGCCAAACGTGGGTGCGGGGATGATCACGGAATCGCCACTTCGTATGACAGTCTCTGCAAACAGCCTTATCAGTTCGGATGATCCATTTGTAGGTATGATATTCTCTGCGGTGATTTTTTTTGAGTGTTTTGGTGTACCTGAGTACCGGTACTTCTCGACAAAATCAGCGAATGCGCCCCTCAAACGAAGATATCGGTTATCAGGGTAACGCTTGAGCTCTTCCTCGATCATTTCTGCGCTCTTAACGGATGTCTCGACCTCGGGAATCCCTTCCGGGTTTAAATTGGCGCTGAAATCAAGTACACCCACGCGTCCTGATTCGGCTATCCTGCCGCCGTGTATGCAGGGGGTGCTGCCAGCAGTTTCCTGCCGCACAAACCGTGTAATTGAACTTATCGGACCCATTATGACTGGTCTGTCGTGATATACTCATCAAGGCTGCTAACACCTTCGAGTTCACTGGATTCGATCGCAACCTGGTTGAAAAGACTTTCACGCACATGGATCGGGGATCCGGTCCGCACCGCAATCGCTATACAATCGCTCGGTCTGGCATCGATCTCCTTCTGCGTGTCCAGCACGTTTAGAACCAGTCGCGCATAGAACGTGCCCTCATCCAGGTCATCGACCAGCACACTCTTCACCGACCCGCCCAGTTCCTCAAGCAGCACAACTATGAGGTCATGAGTCATTGGTCGTGGCGTCGTCTCTTTGCGCAGTGCAATGTGTATCGACATGGCTTCCGAATGACCGACGAAGACCGGCATTATGCGCCCTGTTTCATCAGCAAGCAGCACCACAGGAGCCATCTGCTTGGGACCGCCGACCATATATACGCCCCGGACTGTGATATCAACAACATCCATCGTTTTGATCATATCCTATAATTTTTATTCTTGGGTACATACCATCAAAAAATACCAGCGAACAGAGGTATATAAGATTTGATCGCATAATAAATGTTGCTTGAGAACTACCTATGCGTGCAACAAATATGTGCAGAATAGATACCGAGGTAACAATGATTAATATTGCAATAACGGGTGCATACGGGCGCATGGGCGCGCTGATCATCAAGAATATCCGTGATGCACCGGACATGAAACTGGTTGCGGCACTCGACCTGAGCGGTATTGACATGCCCGCCGGGGCTGATAATGTCGTGATATCCCATGCAGGCGGGATCGACGCGGTGCTCAAGAGTACTTCGCCGGATGTGCTGATCGATTTCACGATCGCTGATGCTGCGGTTGGTAACATAAGGCACGCTGTCCACAACAACGTAAACCTGGTGGTTGGAACAACCGGGCTTGAACCGTATCGGGACGAGATCGCGGAGATTATCGCTGGCAACGTCTCTGCGGTGATCGCACCAAACTTCGCGGTAGGTGTCAACGTCTTCTGGAAATTGCTTGCGGAAGCTGCCGCATACATCGGAGACTGGGATATTGAGATCATGGAAGCGCACCACCGCCACAAGAAGGATGCGCCATCAGGAACCGCGATGCAGGCGGCAGAGTCCATAAACCAAGTGATTGGCGGAAAAAGCCTGGTGCACGGGCGCAAGGGGCTGTGTCCAAGGGGTGATGAGATCGGCATCCATGCGATTCGAGGCGGCGACATCGTCGGCGATCATTTCGTACTCTTCGCAGGAGACGGCGAGCGCATCGAGATCAGGCACCAGGCGCATAGCAGGCAGGCTTTTGCATCTGGTGTGATTCGAGCAACACGGTGGGTGATGGACGCGCCGGCAGGAATTTATGGGATGGGTAAGGTGCTCGGACTATAGCTTGAACTGCGATAACCAGGGATTAACCGTGATCGCAATAAGACTCTCTGCTCTCTCCCCCACATCCCAATCCTTAAGAATCATACCGTTAATATAACGTGCGATGTGTTTGGTCTGCCCAGCCCCCATGGTTCATACGAAATCACCATGAGAGGCTTGACCGGCATCATGTTTGGAAGTTTGTGACAAAAACTATGGTACTTGATAAACTTGGTGATTCACTTCAGAACGCAATAAAGAAGATCGCGGGCGGCGGGCGCGTTGATAAGCGTGCGGTGGACGAGATGGTCAAGGACATCCAACGTGCGCTCCTGCAGGCGGATGTTAATGTGAAACAGGTGATGGAACTCTCTGGCAGGATACGCAACCGGGCACTGGACGAGAAACCGCAGGCAGGTGCGGGTGCACGCGAGCATGTGATCGGGATTGTGTATGCCGAACTTGCAAGCCTGATCGGCGAGAGCACGCCCCCGTCGCTTTCGAAACAGACGATTATGATGGTCGGGCTGCAGGGCAGCGGCAAGACCACGACCACGGCAAAACTAGCACGATACTTCCAACGAAAAGGACTTAAACCGGGCGTAATCTGCGCAGATACTGACCGTCCTGGAGCGTATGACCAATTGAAGATGTTGTGCGATGGTTTAAACATCGCATTCTACGGGGAATGCACCGATGACCCGATCGGAATCGTGGAGCGGGGTCTTGATAAATTGAGTACGTATGATGTCAAGATTATTGATACCGCGGGCAGGCACTCCCTTGAAAACGATTTGATCAAACAGATGGAGGCAATCCACGCGATCGCAAAGCCGGATCAGAAACTACTCGTGCTGGACGCAGCGATCGGGCAGCAGGCAAGTGACCAGGCTCGCACGTTCCATGACTCGATCAGAATCACCGGTGTCGTCATCACAAAGCTCGATGGCACGGCAAAGGGCGGTGGTGCACTCTCTGCGGTATCAGAGACAAAAGCCCAGATTGCTTTCATAGGTGTTGGCGAGACTCCTGACGACCTCGAAAAGTTCGAGACCGACCGGTTCATCTCAAAACTGCTTGGCATGGGCGACATCAAGACACTGATCGAGCGTGCGGAAGAAGTGTTCACAGATGACGAAATCGATGTCGAAAAGATGATGCAGGGCAAGTTCACGCTAAAAGACATGTACTCTCAGATGGAGACGATGAACAAGATGGGTCCGCTCAAGCAGGTGATGCAGATGCTGCCTATCGGCGGCATAGGCAAGATCTCTGATGACATGTACGGCGAAACCTCGGATAAGATGGCAGGGTACAAGATCATTATGGACTCGATGACCGAAGCCGAACTGCTCGATCCGAAGATCGTTGACAGCTCGCATATCAAGCGGATCGCACATGGCTCTGGCACGGATATCGAGAATGTGCGGGAACTGCTGAAATATCACCGGATGATGCAAAAGGCGATGAAAGGGCTTCGTGGTGGCAGGTTCAATATGCAGAAGATGATGAAGAAGCTCGGTATGTGAGCGGCGGGGCGAGCATTGATGAAAGCTGCAAAAGTTGTGAACGGTATGAAACGTGTGAACCGTATGAAAGTTGCGGTCGCCCAAGGGGATGGGATTGGAAAAGAGGTCGTTCCAGCCGCCCTCCGGGTGCTGGATGCGCTTTCACTCGATATTGAAAAAGTTCCGGTTGAGGTTGGGTTTGGCAAGTGGAAACGCACCGGCAGCGCGATAATTGAAGATGACTTTGATATTTTCAGGTCGTGCGACTGCATATTCTTTGGTGCGATCACAACGCCGCCGGATCCGAACTACAAAAGCGTTCTTGTCCGGATCAGGCAAGAATTCGACCTGTACGCCAATATACGACCGGTAAAAGGCATGGGCGGTGGCAAAAACATCGATTTCACAATCGTCCGCGAGAATACGGAGGGCATGTACTCGGGCATCGAGCAAGTCTTCCCTGATGCCGTGCACTCGACGCGTGTCATCACCCGCAAGGGCAGCGAGCGTATCGCAGAGTATGCCTGTTTGCTTGCCCGCGGGGACGGGGAAGGAGACATACAGAAATACCCAAAACGCCTGACTATCGTGCATAAAGCCAACATCTTAAAGTCATGCAATCTCTTCAGGGAGATCTGCATCGGTGTCGCAGACAGACGCGGGGTTCCCTGGGAGGATATGCTCGTTGATGCAGCGGCACACCGTCTGGTGCTGGATCCTGAGCGGTTCGAGTTAATCGTGACAACGAACCTCTTTGGAGACATCCTGAGTGATATGGCTGCTGCGCTGATCGGCGGGCTTGGTCTCTGCGCAAGCGCAAATATCGGGGAGAAATATGCGCTATTTGAGCCGGTGCATGGCAGCGCACCTGATATCGCGGGCAAGGGACTTGCAAACCCGATTGCAGCAATCCTGAGCCTTGCAATGATGCTTAAGTGGTACGGCAGGGTAGAAGAGTCTGACGCGGTGCATGACGCGGTCTCTCGTGTCACAG
>JAYEGZ010000064.1:0-1220 GCA_034659315.1 Methanobacteriota archaeon | reverse complement strand
GAGGCGGAAAAAACCACGAGATTGGCGATATGTCCGCACCCCATACTTTCTCGTGGTTGGTCCAACACTTACAGCCGTATAATCCTCGACGGGTTCTCAAGACTGAGCATAACAAGAAGATAATCCTTAAGATGCCTTGTTATCAGGAAATTGTTCCTGACATGCTCCCGTCCATTCTCTCCAAGCTTTTGGGCAAGTTCCGGATCCTTCAGGAGATTGGCGATCTTGTATGCAGCACCCTCGACCGAGTGCACAAGATAGCCTGTGACACCGTTGATGACCTGTAGCGGGATTCCGCCAGTCGCTCCGCCGATTACGGGCTTTCCCTTCCATAGCCCCTCTGAAACCACAAGCCCGAATCCTTCTTTCAGCGATTTCTGCATGATTACGGTGGACGCACGCTGAAACGCATTGATCTCGATATCAGCGAATGGCGGCGATCCGAGCAGCAGGTGGATGTCATCCTCGCCCTCTACCTTCTTAAGGACCTCCTGGTAAACTTCCATCCCCTCCGGATCGTCTGCTGCAACTCCTCCCGCGAGTATCAACTGGCAGTCTATCCGCTTCTTCACCAGTTTGTATGCATCAATGACCCCGGGGAGGTCTTTCAAACGGTCGAATCGTGATACCTGTGTTATAATCGGTTTATCGGCAACAATCTCGTATTTATCAAGAACTTTGTCGATCTCACCCTGCGAAAGTTCGATGTTCTTGTCACTCAGCGGATCAATGGAAGGTGGCACAAGGAACTGCCTGATTCCCAGATCCGGTCTTGAGAACAGCGGCGTCGAGAATATCGATGCATCGTATTTTGAGACGAAATCCCGGAGAAAGTTCCAGACAAGAGGCTCGGGATTTGAAACGTCGATATGGCATCTCCAGATCCAGTGTCCCTTCTCTTTCGTGTGTATCAGCGCTGCTGGCTGCGGGTCATGCATGAATACAAAGTCCCCGTCGTTGGTCATCTCGCTGGCATTCACATCACTCCAGTGCATGTAGGTCTCAAGCATTCTCTTCTTTGTGCTCAGGTCCTCGATCTGCGCATCGAGATCCTCCAGCACACTGACCTGCGCGTGTGCCTGAACATCGACCGGACCACCCACTCTGCCGTGAAGCTGGTTGTGGAAGCTTTTTGTGACTGCAAAGAACTCATCGTCGCCCCGTATCAGGTTCCACTCTGTTTCAATGTCAAGCCCCTTAAATAGCGGGATCAAACTATT
>JAYEGZ010000063.1:0-3975 GCA_034659315.1 Methanobacteriota archaeon | reverse complement strand
CCCGCCATAACACCAGAACAATGCACCGAACCATCCTCGGAATCGAGGGCACCGCGTGGAACCTCTCCGCGGGAATCGTGACCGAAACAGACATCATCGCAGAGGCAACCGCAACATATCATCCGGCGACAGGCGGCATCCACCCGCGGGAAGCAGCGCAGCACCACGCCACCCACATCGCATCTGTGATCAGGCAAGCGATCGAGTCAGCAGGAGACACGGCGATCGATGGCGTCGCATTCTCGCAGGGACCGGGTATGGGACCCTGCTTAAGGACGGTTGCAACAGCAGCCCGTGCGCTTGCACTCTCGCTCGATGTGCCTTTGATCGGCGTCAACCACTGCGTCGCACATCTTGAGATCGGCAGGTGGCAGTGCGGAATTGATGATCCGGTGATGCTCTATGTGAGCGGCGCAAACTCGCAGGTGCTCGCGTACCGGGGCGGCAGATACCGCATCTTTGGGGAGACGCTTGATATCGGCATCGGAAATGCGCTTGACAAGTTCGCAAGACACGCGGGGTTCTCGCATCCGGGCGGACCCAAGATCGAGAGTGAGGCGCTGGCTGCAACGGAGTACATTCCGCTTCCGTACAGTGTGAAAGGGATGGACTTTTCGTTTTCAGGCCTCATGACCGCTGCAAAAGAGGCACTGAAGAAGCATTCGCTTGCTGATGTCTGCTTTTCACTCCAGGAGACTGCGTTTGCCATGCTTGTTGAGGTTACTGAGCGTGCGGTTGCGCACACCGAGAAAGATGATGTGTTGCTTGCTGGCGGTGTTGGTGCAAACACGCGTCTTCGCGAGATGCTTGAGATCATGTGCGCGGATCGGGGTACGGCGTTTCACGTCCCTGAGACGAGATTCATGGGGGATAACGGCACGATGATCGCATACACCGGGCTTCTGATGCTCGCAAGCGGTGAGTCGCTCCCGATCGAGGAATCGATGGTGATACCGGACTTTCGAGCGGATCAGGTCGATGTGACGTGGCGGTGACCGGGTTATTGCAGGGTTGGTATCCATAAGTATTCTAATCGGCTCCTGCCTGTGATATCCGGGAAATCTTTATATGCCAACCCTGCTATAATTATCGCTAAGCAACTTTTAGCAGGGTTCTCATTATGGATTACGTGACTTCCTCCCTGCTACAAGTCGCGGGGTATTCTGCCGCGCATCTATGAAAACAACGAATTGGAGGCTGTAATCGATGATGCAATGGTTACTTCTCGCATTAGGAATTATTCTGGAGGTCTGCGGCACCACCTGCATGAAGCTGTCTGATGGCTTTTCGAACCTTGTTCCATCCGTCTTAACCTTCGTCTTCTGGGGAATCGCATTTACCATCTTTATCTTTGCCTTAAAGACTTTTGACCTCAGTTTCGCCTACGCTATATGGGTTGGATCAGGAATTGTGATCGTGAGCATCATAGGCATCCTGTACTTCAAAGAACCCGCAAATGCCCTGAAGATCGGTTCAATACTCTTAATTGCAATAGGTGTTGCCGGTCTCAGTCTGAGCGATCTGATTCGCTGATTGGGCACCATCTGATGAGTTTGATGAGTGCCGTGATATGTAAGGGTACACGAATCACTTGCGCCCCGCTCTTTGAGCATCTTTATCTATCCCGGGTGCTTGAGGCTGAAACACAAACCCGATGATCGATGGAACATCATGGTTCAGGAAATGACCGGACGATTCACGGTTCCGGGACCGGATCTCGCAACCGCCACCGTGTTGTGCGGGAACGGATGTGATCAGGGGAAATCCCCGATCACCGCACGGGCGTCCACCGCCACCACCCCTTTTCCGCACGTGATGAGCGGGTTTATGTCAAGTTCAAGTATGTTCTCTTTTGCAGCCATCTCAGACACCTTAAGTATGGTGTCAACTATCGCCCCCATGTCGCATCCAGCCAAAATCGAGTGTCCCCTGATCTCCTCGGTCATCTCGATTGCATCCTGCTCCGCAAGCGGAACTATCCGGAACGAGACATCATCGAGCACCTCAACAAAGACCCCACCAAGCCCGAACATCACGGCATGACCGAACTGCGAATCGCATTTTATCCCGATTACGATCTCGGTTCCACGCGGCACCATCTCCTGAACGAGGACTCCATCGATTCGTGCGTCTGGAGCGTGTTTCTTCGCACTCGCAACGATCGTCTCAAATGCTGCCCCCACATCCTGCGCCGCCACATCGAGAAGGGCGCACCCGGCAGCGTTCTTATGCGCGATATCCGGAGATGAGATCTTTATTGCAACAGGAAACCCGATCTCACATGCAAGCAAAAGCGCATCCTCCCTGCTCCTTGCCACAGCTTCTCTGGTTACTGGTACCCCGTACTCTGCCAGCAGTTCTTTCGATTCATGTTCGGTTAGTATCTTCATCTCTTCTGCAAGATTCTTTTGTAACGCACCAGATTATTAAGTGCGACTACCGCACGCTCTGGCAGTGGATAGTTTGGTATTCTGTTCTCTTCTAAGAGTTTTACCGCCGTCCTAATACCGGTTCCACCGATCCAGGATGTTATCACTGGTTTATTGCACATCACTGGTTTATTGCACCCTTCACTCGCATCGATCACTGCCTCTGCCGGCAGGCACGGATCCACCATCTCGGCATGGATATAGATCACCAAAAGAGCGTGTATTCCCGGATCAGAGAGCATGATATCCATAACATCCTTAAAAAGATCGTAGCTCGCATTTCCTGCCGTATCCACTGGATTTATGGGCGTCGCAATAGCCGGAAGCACGCCTTTCAGCATCCGAACCGCATCATCTGACAGGTCCGGAAGATGAAGCCCGAGGTCTTCACATAGATCCGCTGCGAGAATCGAAGCGCCGCCACCGTTTGAGACGATCCCGATGCCATCACCCGCGGGCGGAGAGATCGTGAGCGCAAGCGCAGAATCAAAGAGCTCCTCGATCGTCCCTGCACGGATGACCCCTGCCTGCTTGAATGCCCCGTCATATATCCGGTCAGTTCCGGCAAGAGAGCCTGTGTGCGACAGTGCCGCCTTACTTCCTGCCCGAGATCTCCCGGTCTTGAGCGCGATTACCGGCTTTCTAATCCCGCTTGCGACATCGATGAATCGCCTTCCCCGATTTATCCCCTCGATATACATCATGATCGTTCTTGTGTGCCGATCAGCACTCATATACGCAAGAATGTCAGAATCATCGACGTCCGCCTTGTTCCCGACCCCTACAACGAGGTGAAGCCCCATCTGCTGGCTTGCCGCCCAGTCTACAAGTGCGAGCCCAAATGTTCCACTCTGTGTCACAAACGAGATTCCGCCTTTCGCTGGCATCTCTGGGATGATGCTCGCATTCAGTTGGAGATGCGTGTTGATGAAGCCAAACGTGTTCGGACCTATCATCCGCATCTCGTAGTCCCTCGCAATATCGCTGACCTTGTTCTCAAGTTCTCTGTTCCCAATCTCGCTGAAGCCCGCTGATACGATCACGACGCCCCGGGCGCCTTTTCTCCCGCATTCATCCAGAACCGCTGGGACAATCTCTGCCGGAACTGCGATTATACCGAGATCAATTCTGTGAGGGATGTCAAGAACTGAAGGATAGCACCCCATCCCCAGAACCTTGTCTTCGTTTGGGTTTACCGGATAAACCGATCCTGCATACCCTCCCGAGATGATGTTATCTAATATCAGGTACCCCCATTTTTCACGATTCGATGATGCGCCGATTACCGCAATCGAATCCGGTTCAAGGACCTTTGAGAGCATGGGAGAGGTTATATGCATTTGCGGTAGCTCATCGCAGAGAGTACCCGTTCCTTTGCGATCATTTCAGCGGCATCCCGCGGATACAAGCCCTCGCTGTACGTTTTATCGAGGATTGTCTTTGTGTTCGCTCTTATTTTACTCTTGATTTCGGAAAAAGCCCCTTTCTCACTCCCGTGCCTGTACTCGACCGCAGCCGCGATGACGCCGCCGGCATTTGCTATGAA
>JAYEGZ010000062.1:0-3990 GCA_034659315.1 Methanobacteriota archaeon | reverse complement strand
CAATAGTGGTCGCGTTCAGTGCGCTGATGATCCGAAAGGACTAAGGCAGCCCTGGACATCGAAGAGAATAAGAGGAATCGAATATGAATACGAGGAAGCTTGCTATCGCATGCATTCTGTGTTTGTGTATATGCATGGTTGCACTGCCCGCGATAGCGCAGGAGAATGATACAGCCGCGAATGTTACGAATGTTACGGTAACGGCAACGCCCGTAATCGGACAAATCGCCGCAGAGACTGCAACGCCCACACCGACCGAAGCAAAGTTCCGGACCGGTCCCACCGTAACGCTGCGCCCTGTAAACGATGTGATCGATAAGTCACAGGACGGGCTTGTTGAACTGTATATGTACAACCCAACCGTAAACGACGTGACACTGACTACTGATGTGCAGGTTAGCGTGCCATCAGGGATTCACGTCTACGGAGCGGGTTTCGGATCAGGTGGTGCGGCAGGAACAGTTGCAGGGACGTTTACGGTGCCACCGGGAGCCACCCGAACAATTAACATCAATATCAAAGCGGAGAGGACCGGCACCGTTACTGTGCATTTCGCAGGGTTGTACTGGCCCGGTGACGACAAGGACGCGTTCCAGCAGATATCACTGACACACCCGTTAACAGTGAAAGAGCCGTCGCCCAATCCAACAGACCCAAAACCAACCGCTGAAGGTGGGATGAAGGAACTCCCGTACACCTACATCATCGTCGGGTGTCTGGCAGTGATTACGATCGTATTCATTGCGATGATGCTCAAGAAGCCTCCCAAGACTGAGGTAGTCATTGAAGAGGAGTAGATGGACGGATGAAACGAATCAGGGTGGGCATCGGAGGAAACGGAACCGTCCGGATCAAGCTGAAGAAGAAGAGGAAAGATGAGCAAGCAGACACGGCAGGGATGAGAGACTCCCTTGCTATGCGCCCCGCGTCCCCAGCACCTGCCACGGCTGCCGGAAGTCGGGGGCTTGCACTATCCCACCCCATACTCAGCCAGATGGAGATCCGGGTGGAGTCGATCTTTCGACCAAAGGAGCCTGATGTGGAGGTGGTCTACGCACTCACCGGATATGGCGGAAGTGTCGACCATCTCCACAAGTTTTCATCAAACGAAGTTGTGGCTCATGCCACACCAGAGATGATCTCTTATGTTGCCGAGAAGATGGTCGAGCACATCAGGGCTGAGCGAGCCGAGATGCCGAACCTGATCGTGCACGTCCATAGCCATCCTCTGGGTGCGCCGGCTCTATCTGACGTGGATAAGGAGACGATGCCCCGGGTTGCTGCACGGATCAGGGCGGTTGTGCCTGATGCGACTGTTCTTTTTGGCGTACATGCCGTGGGAAGCGAGGAACGCAGACCGCGGGAGCCGCCGGAGCGGGTTTCTGAGAATAAGGTGCGGTGGAGCAGCATCACCCGGACGCATGAGGTTGCGTTCTTTGATGAGCGTGCAGAGCCGGTGGAGGTGAGGGTTGATTGGTGAGTGAGATGAATAGAGGAGAAAGCATTGAGAAACTTGCCGGGCTTCTTTCAGCCGATGAATACGGGGATGTGGTTGCAGAGATGCTTGTTGAGATGCTTGCCGATGAGCGGAAGCGAAATATCTTTGTCGCCGAGCTTCAGGAGCTTGCAAACGAGCTAAAGGTGATCGATCAGGAGATTAAACTCACCCCGATGGAGCAAGATGTGCTCGAATTCGTGATTGCGACGAAACAGTCGTTAAGCGCAAGCGAGGTATCCAAAGGGATGGGTGCGGAGTATCCGAGTTTACGGCACAGGACTCATGCATCGAGTGTCTTGAATTCGCTCGTCTCAAAAAGGGTTCTCGGGAAGATCAAGGCGGGTCATAGTTATTACTTCACAACGCCTGATGAGGCGGTGATTGAATGCCTCAAACAGCGAGGTGAGGAGCCGGATAGATGCTCGCCGGTCAGGATCGCGGATGAGACAGGGGTGCCGCTGGTGGTGGTGCTTGAGGTGATCGGGGGGCTGCTTGGATGAGTATAGAAACATCGCCTTTAGCGTTGCTGGTTGCGCTGGCGGTCGCGATGCTAAAATCTATCACCGGGTTAAATTCTAATTTATCGCAGGTATATGCACCATGTTTTCAACCGACCAAAATAAATTAAAAAACTCCAACCCCGGGAACGATTACACCATAATCACGGCTGAATCTGCTTGCGGTGCGTGGGTGATCAAGGATGCGTGAAATTGGAGTAGTGACCCGTGGACTGCTGTGAAAGAGGTTTAAGTCAAATGTGCTCGAGTTGAGAGTGATGGAAGAGGTGTATAAATGAAACGCGCTACATATCTGATTACGACGTTGCTGATGGTCGGAATGTTTTTCGTATCCGCATCATGGTACGCGATTCTATTCGATTGCAGTGTATCTGGCAAAGTGTATAGTTGGTCTACCCGAATATGAAACATTGTGACCACAACCGAGTAACTATAGCAAAATAGGAGGAATACACGACATGAATCTCATAAAAGTAGAGATGATACTACTTATTGCGATATTATTGGGGCTACTGATGTCTGTAGCATCGGCACAAACGGTGGAAATCACCGATGCCAGTGTGGATACTGGTGCTACGACCACGCTATCGATTGTGGCAGACGATGTAACTGATCTTGCCAACTTTGACGTAACAGTCACCTACGATCCGGCTGTTGTAAGTGTGATTGCTGCAGACAATGATATGGCGTTCGGCGTTGCCGTGAATAATCTTGAGGGTGCGGCGACTGGTTCAGTGCGTCTTGCAAGCCTCAACTTTGGTAATGGGCAGACCGGACGTGTGCTGCTTTCAACACTCACACTGGAGGCGGTGTGCACTGTAGGCGAGACCGCATTGACACTTACAATCAATGAACTGAAAGATTCGAATGAAGATGACCTCGCTGCAACCCCGAAAAGTGGTTCGGTCACGGTTGTAGGCGAAATTGTCGAAACCGTGGCAGCAGAGCCGACTGGCACAATCTCCATCTCTTCGTTGCCATCCGATGCAACAGTGTACCTATATGATGCATACGAAGGTACGACCCCAGTAACGGTTTCAAGTGTTAAAGTCGGTTCACACACAATCACGTTGGAAAAATCCGGCTATGAGGCTATTACGAGAACCGTTACTGTTCGCGCCGGCGAGACTGCTACCATCTCTGAAACATTGACTCCAGAAACAGGTTTAATCTCCGTCTCTTCGTCACCATCCGGCGCAGACATTTATCTCGACGGCGCAGACAAAGACACAACTCCGAAAACGATTTCAAGTGTTAAAGTCGGTCCACACACAATCACGTTGGAAAAATCCGGCTATGAGGCTATTACGAGAACCGTTGCTGTTCGTGCCGGCGAGACTGCTACCATCTCTGAAACATTGACCAAGTTGGCTCGAGAAACCGGTTCTATCTCTGCCTCTACGTCACCATCCGGCGCAGCTGTATATCTCGACGGCATACACGAAGGCACAACTCCAAAAACGATTTCAAGTGTTAAAGTCGGTCCACACACAATTAAATTTAAAAAATCCGGATATGAGGATGTTGCGAGAACCTTCACCGTTAGCGCTTACGAGACTGCTACAGTCTATGAGACATTGACCGAGTTGGCTCCGGAAACAGGTTCCATCTTAGTATCTTCGTCGCCGTCCGGCGCAGACATCTATCTCGACGGTGCATACAAAAGCACAACTCCGAAAATGATTTCAAGTGTTAAAGTCGGTCCACACACAATTAAATTTAAAAAATCCGGATATGAGGATGTTGCGAGAACCTTCACCGTTAGCGCTTACGAGACTGCTACAGTCTATGAGACATTGACCGAGTTGGCTCCGGAAACAGGTTCCATCTTAGTATCTTCGTCACCGTCCGGCGCAGACATCTATCTCGACGGTGCATACAAAAGCACAACCCCCGCAACGGTTTCAGATGTCTCTCCCGGCGCACACGCGCTCAAATTGGAAAAACATGGCTACGTTGAGTGGCTGACTTCGG
>JAYEGZ010000061.1:0-15069 GCA_034659315.1 Methanobacteriota archaeon | reverse complement strand
GGTTCCAAGAAGATGCATCCGGTAGACGTTCATCCGCTGGCGCTCCATGTCAACTGCGCCCATGTAGACCACGGTCTCAATTCCAAGGTTTGCGCCAGCCATCGCAACCGCTGTTCCGTGCTGCCCTGCGCCAGTCTCTGCAATGATGCGGGTCTTTCCCATGTGCTTTGCGAGCAGAGCCTGCCCTATCGTGTTGTTCAGCTTGTGTGCGCCGCCGTGTACGAGGTCTTCTCGCTTGATGTAGATCTTGACGCCATACGCCTTGCTCAGGCGTTTTGCGTAGTAGAGCGGTGTTGGTCTTCCCGCGAAATCCGCGAGGTAGCGGTTAAGCTCGGCGTTGAATTCCGGATCGTTCTTGTACTTCTCGTATCCCGCGGTCAGTTCTTCTATTGCGGGCATCAGGGTCTCGGGGATAAACTGCCCGCCATAGATTCCGAATTTGGTTTTGGTGGTGGTTTCTGGAGTCATGGTTTGTTGTGTTTTTGGTTAGTGATTTTGTTTGTTTGGCGGTGATTAAGAGTATTGGCTAATCATGAACTCTGTTGGTTAGGGTGGCAACTCCCCCGGAGAAACTTCAATGCCGTATAACTGGAATTAAAAAAAGGCAAGTTTGATCAACGACTGCCATACACGTTTTGGTTCACTGTCGTTGTGAGGTGCAGGATATCTATAAAAACATCCACATAGAATAGGGCGGTCTGTAACTCAGCATTCCCTCTCCAAAATTCATCTCCTGCGGCTCCCGCCACCCTTGCGGTATTCAAGCAACACAAGGATCACCACCACAGACACACATCCAAGTAAGAACCATGCGCCGGGGTGGGCACCGAGCACCTGTGAGAAGTCAATCGAGGATGCACCCATATCAGCCCCCGGTATCGGCAACGTCATAGGCGTCGATTCTGTTACCGGCAGCAGGTTGACCGGTGTGGGCGTAACTGCTGCCATTGCATCGGTCTCGACCGCACCCGGCACGGCAGAAGCCACATTGGTGACATTGGCAGAAGACGCCACACCCTCAGATGCGAACTGCGTACCCTCTTTCATCAGTGGTGCCGGCGAGGGTGTGGGCACTGGTACCGGAACACTCGATCCGCCAGTCTCCACCACCACATCTACAAGCGCATCCTGCGTTCCTCTGAACGTTGGCTGGCACCACCACTCAATGATTGCGGATAATCCTGCCGCACCAAACAACACGACAAGATATTTCTGTAAAATGTCGGTAACAGAATCTCTATCGGTTTTATCAGGTACAACGACAATCAACTTACGTATCGGTGCGTAAATCTTAACCTTTCGCCCCTTAACACTCCATTTCGTTTCTTTCACCTTGATGAGTCCCGCTTCTATCAGCGCATCCAGATTATATTTAACGGTTGTGAGCGGTACCTCCAGTTTTTCAGAGACATCTGATGCCGACATCGGCTTATCTACAAGCAGTTCGAGCATTTGCCGAGCGGAATCGTTTGAGAGCACTTTTGTGACTTTCTTTGATTCCTCGCCGAGCGGAAGGATTAGTACCTTCTCGGTGGCATCGTCGTCAGGTTGCATGTCATGTACGTCACGGTCACCCTTAAAACACTTTTTCATGGCTGCGAATTGAATCGAAGTTAATGAGACTGTCGCGTCACAACCATCGAGGGCGGCGGTTTTGAAGCAAATCGATCGGTTACCCGGATTTTTTCATAGTATATGCATCATAGTGTCCAGTCACTCTACGTACCATTCCCATTTACGAAAAAGTATATCACCAGCCCCACCCGGAGGGCATTTCTTACTCGCAAACTTTTCACAAAAGTTTGATCAAAAACTGACTTCCAACCCAGGAGGGCAAAACCCCCGGTCCATGGATCACTGCCTCGTGCGCGATACATTCTTTTACCCCACGCATATAACACACTTGCAGAGGTGCTCTAATCAAGCAGATTGCACTGGTCACAGGGGATTTCTCGCTGCACCAGTTGATCATACCCGAGATGCGGTCGAGGAACATCCGGATTGCGACGTTTGAGGTCGGCGAACCGATACCGGCGTACGTGGGCGTGGTGATCACCACTCCGCCTGAAGCAGGCAGGGTCGGTTTTGATCGCAATCACATCGTCATCGCAGACCCCACAGACTCTGTGGACATGATAGCAGACCGTGCAATGTTAAAGCTGCTTGATATCCGGGATGCTGCTATCATAATAGGGATCGATCCGGGCGAGCATACCGGCGTTGTGGCTGTTGCCGGGTACGTCGTGCTCTCCACACATTGCGTTCCTGCGGTGGATGTCTATCAGACCGTGGATCAAATCATAAAATCAATACCTGCAAGGAGTGTTAACATTCGGATCGGGCATGGCGCACGTCTGATCAGGACGCAACTAATCAACTCAATGCTAAAACTCGGTGTGCGCATAGAATTGGTGGATGAAACCGGGACCACGCCAACAGGGGGCAGAGATCATGACATACGTGCTGCAATCAAGATTGCACATCTCAAAGGAGTTGCAGTTGGTCAGCAGTTCATAACTCCAACAAGCGGGGAGATTCGATTGATTCAGGATCACAGCAGGGAGCAAAGCGGGGGCAAACTCACGATTTCGCGAGTCCTTGCAGAAAGGGTTGCTACCGGGAAGTTGAGCATCAGGGACGCAATTTCAATACAGAAGAATACCGAAGAGATAGATACTGAATGCTAACAAATAGCACCATCCGACAAACCTTTATACTAATCAATAGTTATTATATCATACATAGTCACGGTGGTTGTAATGGGCATCATAAAACGAATCAAGAGTAACTTTTCTGCGGCACTAAACAGGGTTTTTGGGCGTGGAAAAACGCGGCGCATCGGAATATATGGTCCGCCGAATGCAGGGAAGACCACGCTTGCAAACAAGATCGTGCGAGACTTCACCGGCGATGTGGTTGGCTCGGTCTCAAATATCCCGCACGAGACCCGACGGGCGCACCGCCGAGAAGGCGTGACCATTAAATCGGACAATTCAGCAATCACGCTCGACATTGTGGACACTCCCGGGCTTGCGACAAAGATTGATTTCCAGGATTTTATGAGTCAGGGCCTCAGCGAGGATGAATCCAGGCGCAGGGCAAAAGAGGCGACTGAGGGGGTAATAGAGGCAGTCAGATGGCTTGACGACCTCGAAGGCGTGATTCTGGTAATGGATGCGACCGAAGATCCATTCACACAGGTGAACGTCACTGTAATCGGCAACATGGAAGCGCGCAATCTTCCGCTGCTGATTGCGGCAAACAAGATCGATCTTGAAAACTCAGCCCCATCGCGCATCAAGAGCGCTTTTCCGCAGCATCCAATGGTGCCAATCTCCGCATTAAACGGAGACAACATCGACATACTGTACGGAAAAATCGCAGACCATTTCAGGTGATCAAATGAAGGGCATACAACTTGACATGATCTCAAAAGAGAAGCTCGATCGGCTCACAGTGGTGGAAAAGATACGCATGATCCTCGATGGTGTGGAAAGCGGGAAGATTATTGTTCTTGAGAGCGGACTGACTCCGCAAGAGGAGACCAAGTTAATCGAGGCAACGATGACGAAGATATCCCCGGGAGAGTTCTCCGGAATCGAGATTGAGAGCTATCCCAGTGGTGGGGGCCAGTCATGGCTCGATAAACTGCTCAAGAAACCGGGTAGCGGATCCCGGCTGACCATGATTGGACCGGCGGATCAACTGAAGATGATAAAACGTGATCGAGATGTGATCAGCGCGCTGGTGTCTTCAAGGTGAGGTTAAGCGGCTTGCCGGTACTTTTCAGTACTCGTACTTCCGGTGATAGCCCCGCGGTGTTATGATCCGGCTGCCGCTTAATTTTGACTCGCTGTTGCCGATGATTATAATGGCATGCATATCAACAAAGTCATCGAAATCGAGAACATCTCCAAGCGTGGTTAAAACCGCGCTCTCGCCGTCCCTGAACGCGTCTTTGACAATCCCGACCGGCACCGACCCTTGTCTATGTTTCCTGATGATCTCGATGGCTCTGCCAAAGTTGGTATTCCTGCCTCTGCTCTTCGGATTGTATAGCGCGATCACAAAGTCTGCGGCTGCCGCGCTCGATAGCCTGCGCTCAATATCAGCCCATGGCGTCAGCAGGTCACTTAGACTGATGACTGCAAAATCGCCAGTGATCGGAGATCCAAGAACGCTTGCTGCTGCGTTTGCAGCGGTTACTCCGGGAACCACCACAATCTCAACATCCATGTCTGTTTTATCTGCAATTTCAAGAACAATCCCTGCCATACCATAGATTCCAGCATCGCCACCGCTTATGATAGATACGATGTCTTTGCCCGATGCCAGCTCCAGTGCCTCGCTGGCTCTGGCGACCTCCTTTCCCATGCTGCTGGTTATGATCGTCTGATCCGCGAGCAGCGATTGGATCTGGTTAAGGTAGGTGGCGTTGCCGACGATGTAGCGCGATTCGGCGATCGCTTTCTGTGCTGCGACGGTCATCAGATCCGGGTGCCCGGGACCGATGCCGACTATGTAGAGTTTACCACGTCCGGGAGTCATACCCTGTTATCAGGGCTTCAGTATCTTATGTTATGTGTTTTGTGGGGGTGCAAGGGGCGGGTAGGACTTGGGCGCGGCATGGTGTGGGGGGGGTGGTCGCACCACCCTGGTAGGGAAATGTTAAAATACAATACAAGTTCACCTGATCTTACCGACGGGCCCATAGCTTAGCCAGGTGGAGCGCACGGCTGATAACCGTGAGGTCCTGCGTTCGAATCGCAGTGGGCCCATTCATACCACCGAAAAACGTCCCGATCCCGGGGTCATGTTTCGATGGTTTTAAATGATATCCGTGCAAACTGATGTCTGTGCCGTGATAGCTCAGTCCGGGAGAGCGCTGCCCTGAAGAGGCAGTTGTCCCCGGTTCAAATCCGGGTCACGGCATCTGCGTATGCACCGGTAGTGTAGCGGTTATCACCGGGCGTTGCCAACGCTCGAACTCGGGTTCGATTCCCGACCGGCGCATGGTTTTATATCATCGTTAGCGTAATCTGGGGTATGGGTGATATTCTGCGCAAAGCACGCCTTTCCACACAGCCAGCCGATGTTCTTGCGTTTACGTCATCGATCGACGTCGATGAGTGGATATTTGAGTCAGATATTGCAGTTGATCGTGCTCACCTCGTGATGCTGACAGAAGAAGGCATTATCACGGGCGAGGTCTGTTCTCGGATACTATTGGCACTGGATATGATACAGGGCGGTGGTATCACCGAGTTGCCCCCGGAAGAGGATATACATGCCGCGATCGAGTCAAAGCTCATCAGCATAGTCAGCGAGGACATAGGCGGGCGCATGCACACCGGGCGCAGCCGAAATGATGAGGTCGCCACATGCATCAGGCTACGCTTACGCGATGAGCTGCTGTGCATGATGCGCGAACTAACCAGCCTCCGGGAGATTTTGATCGCGCACGCAAAGGTGCACACCGAGACGCTGATGCCAGGATACACACACACACAACACGCGCAGCCGACCACGCTTGCACATCATCTGCTTGCACACGCAGGCGCGCTCGGGCGGGATTATGCCAGACTGGCTGATGCATACATCCGCACGAACGAGAGTCCGCTTGGCGCGGCTGCGTTTGCTGGTACCGGGTTCCATGTAAACCGGGCGCGGACATGCGAGCTTCTCGGGTTTGATGGTGTGATCGAGAACTCAATGGACGCTGTGAGCGCACGCGACTTTATGATTGAGTCTGCATCGGCGTTTGCAAACCTTATGACCAATCTCAGTCGCATCGCAGCAGAACTGATCCTCTGGTCGTCATCCGAATTTGATTTCATAACCATCGACGACCGATACGCATCCACATCATCGATCATGCCGCAGAAGAAGAATCCGGACGTCGCAGAGCTGATACGCGGAAAAATGGGTAGCACGGTTGCCGCACTGGTTGGCATACTCACAATCACAAAGGCGCTTCCGCAGAGCTACAACCGTGACCTGCAGGAGGCAACCCCGCATCTATGGAGCGCGGCTACTTGCGCGCTTGCAAGTGTCCGCATGACAGCGGGCATGATTGACACCATAATTGTGCATGAAGAGACTCTTGCGCGGCAGGCGACTGATGGATTTGCCATGGCGACTGAACTTGCTGACGCGCTGGTGCGAAGATGCAAGATTCCATTCAGAACGGCGCACCAGATCGTTGGCACGCTTGCGCGAATGGATGCCGCGCCATCGCTTAAAACGATCGACGAGACCTCTTTGTCGATGATCGGCAGACGGCTGAGCGACTCGGGTCTCGACGAGCAGGCGATATTGGATGCGCTTGATCCTGTGGCCGGGATACGCGCGCACGTCAGCGGAGGTCCTGCACCTGACGACGTGTTGAGGGTGATCGCCATCTTTGAAAATGCATTGCAGAACGACCGGATCGCACTTGACGAGCGATGCAAGCGCGTGGACGATGCGGTAAAAATGCTCGATCGCGAGGTGCAGGCGTGCAAGCGCGTGTGATGATTCGAGCATGTTTGCCGCTGCGCTATCTGAAAAGTCCCCTGGTGTTTTCCATCGATTACTTTGATTGTGTTAGTCAGGCATTGGTATCGGCACATCCGACTTCAGTCGTACCAAGCCGACCCACCCCGATATGTGCAACCACGTTATGCCCATCGAACGCGATCGATCCCAACAGGAAAGCACCCAAAGTATGAAAATCAGTTGTCACTCTGGCTAAGCAATAGGTAGTATTATTTATTCTGACTATTGATATATAAATCTCAATTATATAATTGTTGAACCGAAATGCTTAAATACTCTCACATAGTAGTGGTATTCGTGTGAGCGGGTTTCCAAACTCTTTTTACCACACTAACCCCCACTCCCCACTCCCCACACGCCCGCTCACACAAAACCCTCATTTAACTGCTTTTGTCTGGTACTATTGTTAATTCACACATCAAGACCTTACTATCACTAAGTGCTTACTGGAACTGAGGTAGTAAAGTTATCTGATAGCACCCCACATCATCTATATTCATGCAATTCGTTATTTGTGCCGTCCGTGATCTCTTATGCCAATTTTATCACTTTTTACAGGAAATCCCATAAATAAAACACAGATTGTATGAATTGCACGAATGTTAGTTGATATTGCAAATATGTTTAAGGGGGTTTGGCTTGACCCAGGTTATTTTGCGACAGTCCCGAATTATTGTCACATGTCAGCCAGCCAGCTAGTCAACCGGTCAGCCGGATATGTTCCGGTGTAGGCTCATACAACTCGCCTTGCGTCTTGAGCCGCTTGATCAACTCGTCCACGTACTCTTTCTCGAATCCCTGCTCTGCCGCTCTTGCAAAGACATCTTCCTTCGGAGCCATGCCACTATGCTCGTTCTCAACCTCCCGGATGATGTTGCGTAGCGTCTTGATCTTGTCGCGCTGGCTCTTGCTCACACCGGTGGTCAGGATGTCAACATCAAACTTGCCGGTCTCGGCGTCGAAAGCGACCTGCCGAAGACAGCTCTCAACCACCCGAATCACGCGCTGCGAGTCGTCGGTTGTGATCTCGTTGCTAAGTCTGATACGCGCACTCGCCTCGCATAGCCGCACCAGCGCCTCAAGCTGCCTTGCAGTGACCGGCACAGGCGAATCCCGGTCCTCGCCCTGCCGCCGCAACCCGAGATAGAACTCGACCAGTTGATTCCGCGCCTCCTCGTCCATGATCGGATAAATCTCCTTTTTCGCATACGCTATGTACTTTCGGAGGATGTCGGGCATGATTTTAGGATTAATGATCTCCATCGCAGTCTTGATGTCCGTATCTGTGATACCACTGCCAGAGATGTGCGTTTTGTGCGCGTGTAGCTCGCCTGCGTGGTGCGCACCGAGAATATGGGTTGCGATTGCAGTATCCCTGCCGATGTCGGGTTCATCCTTGAGCACGAAGATCAGGTCGAATCTGGACATGAGCGCGGGCGCCATCTGGATCTGCTGCGCGATCCCCTCATACGGATCGAATCTTCCGTATTTTGGATTTGCTGCACCAAGAAGTGAGCATCTTGATTTTAGAGTTGCCATGATGCCTGCTTTTGCGATACTTACCGTTTGCTGTTCCATCGCTTCGTGAATTGCACTCCTATCCTCTGCTCGCATCTTATCCATCTCATCAACCGCTGCTACGCCCTGATCGGCAAGAACAAGTGCGCCAGCCTCAAGAGTCCATCTACCATCACCAAATTCGTCGCGGACAGCCGCCGCCGTAAGTCCCGCAGCGCTTGAACTCCGTCCACTCGTGTATATCCCACGTGGAGCCAGTTTAACGATGTATCTCAGTAATTGAGACTTGGCAATCCCAGGATCGCCGACAAGCAACACATGCACGTCCCCACGAATCCTTGCCCCGTCCGGAAGGTTCTTTGGAATGCCGGACATCAACTGTAGCGCAAGCGCTTCTTTAACATCCTCATATCCGTAAATCGAAGGTGCAATCGATTTAACAAAAGTTTTGTAGATTTCCGGGTCTTTGCTCAGCTCGATGATCTCGTCTTCCTCTTCAGGAGTGATCTCGATCTCTTTAAACTCCTTGTCACGCATTTCGATGGAAACGGTGTCGAGTATGATGTCGAAGAACGTGCTTTTGCCCTCGCGGGTGATCCGCTGGTACGACCGCAGGATCCCGGTGGTGATCACGCGACCACCCGGCGACACAAGCCCGGCAATATCATCCTCGATGTTGATGTCAAGAGTCTGTGGCTGCTCGCCCCCGCGCAGGTCTTCAGGAGACTCCTGTACGCGCAGTTTTTGCGCATCTACAAACTCGGATTCTGTGAGGTTTACCTTAAACGATCCCTTTCTTCCGCACTCACTATTTTTGCAGATGTAAGGCTCTACGAATCTCCCGCTCGGCTGGGTCATGAACATGGTCTCCCCACATCCGCCGCATTCGAATGCCGCAACCCGTATTCTCGGGCGCACCTCGGTTGCCATGCGCACAAGCCCGTCGATCGCGATCAGCTTTGATATGTGCTCGCTGCGCAGGTCACGTATATTCACCTTTTGCGGGATATCCATGATCCGCAGATGCGCATCCGATAGTGTCTTGTCGATCGGGAGGTCCAAACTCTGCAGCGCATCCTCTGCAACGCCAAGAACCCGGTCAGGGTGCATCAGAAGCTCTTCCGCCAGATCAGAATCAAATTTCTCGATGTTTACGAAATCAACGTACAGACTGCGCTTTTCAGGGTATTCGTTCGCCAGAGCAATGATATCTCCAAGATAATACCGGTTAAAAAACTTTTCCCACTGGGCAGATGTGCTGGTTTCCATGCATGTCAGGAATCGTGCCAGCATGTATTTAGGGTTTTGATCCGAATAATTGAATCATGAACAGGGTGCGTGTATGTCTGTATCTCTCGCGGGGCGCTGATGTTGTTTTCGCTGGAGTGTGGTGTCCGGGGATGGTGCACGTGTCGGATGGGGGATTAACGATCTGAACTTTTTACGTCAACTATCAGAAAATTTGGAACAAACGTGAATCGGCTTTGGAAAGATTAAGGGTATCTCAAAGCTTCATATTCATTAGGTGAGTAAAATGACCACACCAATGGGGTATATAGAAGATATAAAAAATAGGCAAATCAAATCAGATAAAGAGTTTGTACTAGATTCTCTTACAGGGGCAATAGATCGATTACAAAAAGCATTCCCTCGATATGGGAGTTTTTTAATGGAATTTGTACAGAATGCCGATGATGCAAAGAGCCAGTCGCTAAAAATTGAAATCATAGAAAATACCGTAAGAATATTTAATGATGGACTTCCATTTTCCGAAGAAGATGTAAAAAGCATATGTAAGGTTGGACGTTCTTCAAAGACGCCGGAAGACTGCATTGGCTACTTGGGTGTGGGATTTAAATCAGCATTTCTTATATCCGAATGTCCAGAAATCTATTCTGGAGGTTTTAGATTTAAGTTTGATAAAGATGTCTGGGATGACCCATTTCATACACCTTGGCAAGTAATGCCTTTATGGATAGAGAATCCATCGATAGAATTTTCTGGAAAATATAACACAGTATTTAATCTATATTTAAAAGAATTAAAATTGTTGGAAAAGTTGAAAGAAGAGGTAAAACCTGATCACTTGAGCGATAGGATATTGCTCTTTTTGCGGAATGTCGAGAAAATAGAGATAATAGATCATACACAGAATTTAAAAAGAAAAATTATAAAATCCATATCTTCTAAAACGTCGGGGCACGAGATTTACCAAATCCAAGAGTATGAAGATGATATTTTGAAAAATCAAGATCACTGGTTAATATTCCGCTCTATTGGCACAGTTCCAGAGGACGTCAAAGAAGACTTTGTAACTAAAGAGTGGGATCGAGAAAATATAGAAAAAAGAGAGGTTTTGGCAGCATTCAAATTAGACGAAGAAGATAATTTAACTAAAGAAGAAAAAGGTACTGCCCATATAGGGGTTTTCAGTTTTTTACCATTAAAAGAAGTCTTAAGCGGTTTAAACTTCTTAATGCAAGCAGATTTCTTGACCACACCGGGAAGAGGGGAGCTTGCGCGAGAAAGTTTATGGAATAATTGGCTCGCTGATGAAATCTGCAATCTGATTGTTGGAAAGTGCGTACCAACATTCTTAAGTCATAAAAACGAAACATGGAAACTGAATTTTACAGAAATATTATACTCGTCTGGAGGTGGTCACGAACTATTTGAACAGCATATTAAGAGACCAATAAGGCAGTATATGGAAAATGAGGCAGTTTTGATTGCAGAAGATGGTTCAGCTATAAAACAGGAAGAGGCAGCTTATATACCTCCAGAAATCAGAAAAACACTCAGCGATGATGACTTAGATGTTTTATACCCCGGTAAAAAAGTGCTCCATCCGGACTGTTCAGCTCCATGGGAAATTAAAACAAGAATAGACGAGGAGCTAACATTTAGTGCGAGTGGTGGCTTATCTGATAAAATGCAAGAGTTATTAAATTTAAAATCCAAAGAAATAACCATAGAGTTCTTTAAGATTTTTTATCGTAAATATCTATTAGATTATAAAAATTCGAGCTCGAGTACGAAATCCAGATTAAAATCTCAAGATGTCTTTTTGACCGAAGATTGTGATCTAACCAATACGCATTCACTTTATATAAACCCTAAAGATCTTGCAATTCCTCAAACGATAAAAGACAACTTCAAAATTATTCATCCAGAATTAATCGCAGAACCTGACATATTGGATTTTTTGAAGATGTTAGGGATAAGCGAATTGACTGAAGAACGTATTCGGGATATTTTGAGACCTAAAGTTAAAGCAGTACACGAAATAGGTGAAACTTGGGTGAGTCTTTCAGACGCAGAAAAAATCAGAAAAACCAAAGTTTGCAAGGAGTTGTATGAAAGACACGAGGCAAATGCAGACGATTTAGAATTTCTAACTTTAAAATCAAAAGGTGGAGTGTGGTTAAAGCCTGTGGATTTGGTATTTTCAAACGAGTATGGGCAAGATCACCGAATAGAAGAGTTAACTGAAAAAGAATTATCTCATTCAGAGGAATTTGGTGGTTATGACATCGAGTCTAATTCTGGGGAACGACTAATCGAAGTCAAAGGTAGATCCAACCCCACTCCAAAAATAGAGTTAACACTTAAACAAGTAGAAAAACTTCATGATGAGGGGGAAAAATATTTCCTTTATATCGTTAGGGACGCCCTAATAAACCCTGTTTTAGCAGAGATTAAAGGGCATAAGTTATTAGATACTAATTATTCTATAAGTATAGATTTCCGTAGATGGAAAGATCTAAGTGAGGTGGAATTTCAACCATGATTAGAGATTTCTTGTGAGCGAACCGCTTGTTTTGTTTCATAAAGTTTCGATCCTTGCAAATGCGCGAACACTCACCACACTACTATAAACATCGATGTGATAAGATTGCCGCAATACAAAAACACCCATGAACACACAGAAGAGATCAATAAAATAATCGAACCTCTCAAGAAGAATCGTGACATAATCTCAATCCACCTATTCGGCTCTTATGCAAGAGGCAGAGAAAAGCCATTCTCTGACATAGACATCTGCGTGATTGCTGATAGAGGAGCAGACAGGGACAAGATTCTGAGTAATTCATCCAGGAAAATCGATCTGTCGATATTTCACGATCTGCCACTCACCATGAGGTTTAGAGTCCTGAAAGAGGGGAAGTTACTCTTCTTACGGGATGAACTCCGGCTGCATCGAATAACAGTCGCAACCATAAGGGCATATCTCGATTTCAAACCACACATACTGGGAAGAACAAAACGGGTGCTGGGGGTGAAAAATGTTTGATTTAGAGCGGTTAACAAAGATTATAAGCGATATTTATAGGTATCTGGACGATCTGGAGAAGATAGAGCCGAAAGACCTGCACGATCTCGACGATATAAGAAATTTTTATGCAGTTTCCATGATCCTGTTCACACTCATCAACAGAGCTATCGATCTCGGAGACGAGATCGTAACTTCGAGAAATCTCGGAGTTCCGGGGACATACCGGGAGATATTCAGTCTTCTGGAACGGGGTGGCGTGATCGATAAGAAACTTGCCAGCGATCTCTCCAATCTGGTGTATCAAAGGAATATTCTTGCCCATGAATATTATAATCTAACGACAGAGGACGTCTTCAAAGTGTGTCGCAGGATGCCTGTGGTCCGGGAGTTCGTGGAACGGGTAAAAGAAAATATTTTTGATTCAAATATCTAAGATCATGAACAGGGTGCGTGTATGTCTGTATCTGTCGGTTTTTGTGATCATGGGGCTCTCAGACACAGTCATACCGATTCTGCCCGATCTTTCAGGGGGCGATGCAATGACACAGAGCATGCTCTTCTCTGCGTATTTTGCCGGGGCGCTCATTATGATGATCCCGCTCGGGATGCTTGCGGATAAATATGGAAATCCGCCGTTTATCTCACTTAGCATCATTCTGACGATTATATCGGGAGCGATGCTTCTCTATTTCAATGATTCCACTGTACTCGTCTCTGCGCGTTTCATAGAGGGCTGTGCCTGCAGTGCGTTCTTCCCAGCGGCATTCTCGATGCTGATCCGGTTCAAGGGATCAAAGCGTTATATCGGGGAGTTTAATTTTTTGCTTAATTTCGGGCTTGCCGTAGGCGTTGGCACCGCTGCCATACTCCTGGATTATTATTTGAAGGGTGGGATACTGGTATTCTGCATACTCGCACTGCCGGCACTTGCGATGTCGCTCTCGCTGAAAGAGGCTCGCGATCCTGCGACCCATGCCCCTGCCCCGGATGCTGCGTTGCAGGCTCCCTCGCAGACCTCCGCATCTCCGCGTGTCGAGCTATCCACAGTCCTATTTGATCCACAGTACCTCCAGATGTGGATAGTTTCTTTCGTTCTCTTTGGCGGAACCGGGGTTCTCGTTGCTTATTTCCCATCATGCACAGATCTAAGCCCATCTCTTCAGGGGCTTGCACTTACTGGCGTCTATCTCGGGACGATGGTGACCTCACTGATCTGCGGGCGCCTGCACATCACAGAAAAGCGCATGATCCGGACGGGAATCACAATAACAAGCGCAGGCATCGCAATGACAGTTTTCCATCCGATCGGGCTTACCATCATGGGCGCAGGATCAGGTTTTGCGCTGGTCGGACTGGTCACGGGGGCAGCAACACTCAATCTTAAGCGTGGCATGACAATGGGCGCATTTAATACCTACACCTATGCCGGATTTACCGTGATGCCGATCCTTGCCGCGGGAACACTTAGTTATCTTGATTATACCGGGCTGTTTCTGGTCACCAGCGTTGCTGTGATGGCAACACTTCTGTTTCCGCTGCGTGCACTGGATGGGTGATGTTAAATATGGTCAATGATTCGCATCTACCACCTATACCAGAACTGCAGGTACTTATCTTAGGGCGCGTTAAGAATTTACCTGAACAAAATCTATAATGTTTCTGGTAATAAATCACAAAAAGTAAGGAATATAATGAACCGCAGATAAACGCCGATGAACGCAGATTTGGTTAACCGGGCATCTCTCGTAAATCTCGCGTGCATCTGCGGCTGTTCAGAAGTCATAAAATTTGGGACACTACCCGATCTTCAGGTGGGATATCTCAGTGGCATGCCGGAGTTCATCAGATCAGAGAGTCGTTCGAAGAGATGTGGTCGGATGCAAGATCGTTAGAATTGACCCACTAATTCCTTGAATCAGACTTCACCAGCTCTTCTGGCGCCTGAACGATCAAGTAAGTGCGATCAATGAATTGTTTTTTATCCCACGTAATGAATTTCGTACAATGATGTTGTTCGGCAACAGCCAGGATCAAAGCGTCTGGGAAATTCGTCTTCAATCTTATTCTTTGAAATATCTCTTCAAAAAGAAATTCCACAAATTCGTTTACCGAGATGAAAGAGGTCACTTTGGTAGAGTATCTCCAGATCATAAGCCTCTCCAAATCCTTTAAACATCTTCATAAGGTCTACTTCGTTTAGATTGAATGATGCAATGCCGAGTAGCACAAATAGATTAAATATCGAGGTGGATCTCCCAGTTGTCTCGTCTAAAAATGTCTTGTTAATCCCATTCTCTCATCATTTGGGAACAACTTGTCGATCACAAAGATGTCGGTGTCGATGAAGATCGTCTACCTCGACCTCAGTGCAACCATCACTTCATCAGCACCCTTACCAAAACGCCTTTTCCATTCTTCGCCCTGCCTGACCTTCGCCCACAGCCCGTCCAGATCTTCTGGTTTGATAATCCAGGAAACTCCTTTAAACATTGGTTCCAGATCGCCAAAGAAATGAAAATCACTCCAGCGCAGAGCAGCAAATGAAACTATACGTCTTCTTGCCCTTCTCCAATAACTCAAACAATTCACCCCCTGTCACCCCCGACACGAGTTCATCCTCCTTGAGATGGTGATCGCTGAACGACAGAATCCCGTCCGGCATAAGTACTCGATGCAACTCCTCAAGCACGCTGTCAGGATCGCTCAACTTGTGAAACACATCGTAAAGCAGAGCCACA
>JAYEGZ010000060.1:0-4045 GCA_034659315.1 Methanobacteriota archaeon | reverse complement strand
ATCCCGGTTAAGAGAAATCCCACGATCGCTGGCACCCGGATTAGATGGAATATAAAGAGTACAGCGATGGATAGTCCGAATATGATGACGATGTCATTTAATAACGGTATTTCCATATACTAACATGCTCCTGATTGCCCTTTAAATGCGAGGTCGTTGCTTATTGATCCTATCAAACTCCATGTGGACAGATCGATCGTAACATACGTAAACTCATCAAGTTGACCGGGCCCGGATGCACAATCGTCCTGCCGAATTTCGCATACCACCGTCTGTAACTTCAGGCGACTTGTGGATGTGACTGTGAAGGGAGAGCATTGGCGGTCATTCCTATGAATTCGTACCCTCCGAGCTCAAATTTGCGTTGTGCCAGGCAGAATACGTTGGAATACGTATCAAAGGTACCCTCAAACAATTGATTCGTCAAGTTCCTTATGTGCGCGGCTGATCTTCTGTTAGACCGACTTCTTCCTGACATATTCGAATCGCCCTTCGAATGAATTCCTCATCCAATTTACCGACAGGCGACTGAGTTTCAAAAATTCGCCCGGGTAAGCGCGGGTTCTCCAGAGAAAACCCTTCCCTGATCTTGAACCTGTATTTTTCTCTGTGTATCTCCTCTCCGATACGATAGAGATCCTCAGGTGTTAGATCAAAACCTACTGAATGGAGTGACTTACAGATCGTATCTGGCTGATATATTCCTCTGGCAAAGAAACAGATCACAAGACTTGACAGGGTCTGACGCCAGCGTTCCTCAGCCAGCAATGTCCCAACAAGTTCCTCAGGACTGATCTGCTTTTGGGTGAGAACCTTCTGGTCAACACTGTAGCCGGCATTGTCCAGATGAGAGTGCCTTGCACCAATCAAAGCCCCTATATGTGCTCCAGGTCCTGTATGGTACCCTGGCATCTCGTTTCCGCCAAAAGCAAGGGCGTAATCCACTCCGCCATATATGGATGCTGCATGTAGAACTCCACGCGCAAGCGCCTTATAGAATTCATTTGGCTGCTCGATTATCAACCGCACTGCGTCTATGTAGGCTGCGTAGTTACCCCACTCAAGCTTGATACCCATTGTTTCCGTATCAGAGATGATACCTTTTTCTTGTGCCTCTGTTGCCCATGCCAGGATCACCCCGGCACTCATCACGTCTATACCCCACACTTCTATCCGATCCATCAACTTCAAGAAGCCATCGGCGTCAGACCCGCCCAGCATAGAGCCTATTGCGTAGATCGGTTCATAGTCGTAACAGATCATGGAGGTCTTGTAGAAGTACGGTTCATCTTCATAAGGCTCCCGGAGCGCAGCAATATGTATGCACCCGACAGGACAATGAGAGCAGGCAAGCCGCCTACCCAGATAATCTTCTGCAAACGTTTCGCCCGATATATTTAATGCTCCTTCAAATCTCGCTTCCTTAAGATTTCTCGTTGGAAGCCCACCAAACTTATTTAAAGGCAGAATATTCTCAGCCGTTCCAAGATCGTGATACTTCTTCATCACCGGAGATGCAACAGCCGCATGGTATATCTCATCATACGTCTGTTTGAACTCTTTACTGTCATGAACCGGAAGCGTTCGTTTGCCCGCGATCATGACGGCTTTGAGTTTCTTGCTACCAAAAACCGCGCCCAGTCCCAATCTGCCGAAATGCCGATACGTCTCTGTGGTCACACATGCATAAGTGACAAGTTTCTCCCCCGCCCTGCCTATCCGCATGATTGTTCTGAGTCCTGCTCCTGGCTCATGTTCCCTTATGATACGCCCGGTGGAGCTGCCTTTCATTCCCCACAAGGAGGAAGCATCCCGGAAATATACCCGATTACCATGGATGGCGATGTAAAGGGGGCTATCGCTCTTGCCCTTTATCACAATAGCGCCATATCCTGCCATGCGGATAGCAACAGCGCTCCGTCCGCCACAGTGGCTCTCACCAAGATTGCCTGTGTGCGGTGATTTAAACATGGCAACGGTCTTTGAGGCAAGGGGGAACAATCCGGTCAATGGACCTACAGCAAATATTATCGGGTTGTCTGGTGCGAGAGCATCACAACCTTCAGGACACTCCTCATGAAGAAGCTGGATGGCAACACCCGCGCCGCCGATATACCGCTCAAAGAGATCTCCCCTCTCCTCAACCCGGAAATTCTTATCTGATAGATCTATGTGAAGAACATTCCTTAGAGGATCATTTTCAAGCATGATCATCCTCCTTTCTCGTTTCCAGACGGAGCACCCCATGAGGGCAGAATTTAGCACAATAACCGCAGTGAATACAGATCATCGGTTTATTAATCTCATCATCCCAGAAAACACACCCCATGAGACAGGCGTCACGGCAGTTGCCGCATCCTGTGCACTTGGTGATATCAAGGCGAACGCCGCCACCCTCTCTGGGCTTAAGGGCACCTGTAGGGCACACTTTTGCACAGGGTGGGTCCTCACAGGCTCTACAAACCACCACAACAAACCCTCGTTCCATACCCCCGACAGACCTGACACCTATACAGGCTCTGGACAGTCCTCCCACACCCTGCCGCCTCGCACATGCAAACATACAGCTCTGACAGCCAATGCATCGTTCTGTGTCCAACACCGCCAATCTCATGATTTATATCTCCAGTGTTGTCTGCAATTCCAGCGATATTCAAACTTTCCATCCACCGCAAGAAACTCGATCGCCGCCCCTCGCCGGAACGTCGCGCCCAGACGCGCGTATTTCCCATCCGCGCCACCGTTTATAGCCCCCTATCCCTGATGACAACTCATTTAAGCGAGTCCCGCCCACGCTACCCCCATGGGCAACCAACACAGACCAGGCGCGATTCCAGAACTGGTCGCAGGAGTGCGGAATCTCGCTGCCCTCTCGGCATGTAAAGATTACGCCGACGCAGTCTATTTCTCGCTTGACAGGTTCAGTCTCAGAGCGAGGGCGCAGGAGATCAACAAAGGCAATCTTGACGCTTTTGTTGAGGCGGTGCGGGGTTACGGGCTGCGAGCGTACATGGCGGTCAATACTGTGATCTACCCGGACGATCTGCCAGACGTAGTTGATGTCATCGATGCAGCGAAGAGCGCGGGTGTGGATGCGATCATTGCGTGGGATCCAGCCGTGATATGTGCCGCCCTGGACCGTGATCTCCGGGTGCATATATCTACGCAGGCAAACGTGTCCAACGGACGAACCGCCGAATTCTACGAAACGCTTGGCGCAAGCCGTGTGATACTGTCGCGGGAGCTTAATATCTCGCAGATTCGAGAGATCGGGCAGCACACCCGCATGGAACTTGAGGTCTTTGTACACGGCGCTATGTGTCAGGCAGTATCCGGTCGCTGCTACCTTTCAGCGTATCTGCTTGGGAAGTCTGGCAACTGCGGCGATTGCGCCCAGCCGTGTCGGTGGCAGTGGACGCTGCACTCCGAGGACGGGGCAGAGGTAGAACTCGGCGGCAAATACCTGTTAAGCGCAAAAGACCTCTGCATGATCGAACACATTCCCGAACTGATCGATACGGGCGTCTGCGCATTCAAATTGGAAGGCAGGCTGCGAAATGCCAGTTATACGTCGGTAGTGGCAGGATGCTACCGCGAAGCGCTGAACGCATGTCGGGATGATTCATACACGCCGGATCAGGCAAAAGAATTGAAAAAACGGCTGGCTCTTGAATATAACCGGGGATTTTCCACAGGATTCTATTTCGGGGTGCCAGGTCCTGAGGGCGTGGGGTATGAGTCGGATATGAACGCATCATCAGTACACAGGCAGGCAGTCGGCGTGGTGGTTAACTACTTCCCAAGGCAGAACGCTGCGTCTGTGCGGCTGCTTGAACAGGGTCTGACTGTGGGCGACCGGATTATAATCGAGGGATCCACCACGTACCTTAAGCAGGAGGTTGAATCACTGATTGCAGATGGAAAGCCAAGTTCAGAGGCGGAAAGGGGGCAGGATGTGGGGCTGGGCGTGCGAGACAGGGTCAGGACGAATGATCGGGTGTTCAAGGTGGAGCGGATGCCTACTTCTTGATTATGGAATCGGATG
>JAYEGZ010000059.1:0-4058 GCA_034659315.1 Methanobacteriota archaeon | reverse complement strand
AGCACAGCCTTCGATGCCCATGCCAGCAGCAGAAGATACACTTTACCGACTGGAATCCAGATCAGAAAGAGCACAAAGGTTAAAATCAAAAATTTAACGAGAAAATTGATCTTATCCTTCATTTCACCACCCGGTCCACCCAAATAAGCCAGATGACGATCACAAATACGATAAAGATCGTTTGCCATAGATAAGTATGCACAAACTCAAATATTTCCGGAATCGATAGCCCCACAAAAGCAAGAACAACGAGCCGCACCATGTTAATCGCATACAGACATGGAATGCCAAGAACAATGCCGATGATCTTCTTTTTCAGATCGGTAGGGTATGCCAGTACGCAAGAGATGTATACAATCGATCCGAACATGGCAGTGCATTCATCAATGATCCGGAGCGATAAACGATCCATCGCCACGGTGTTTCCGGTTACGACGGCGTCCACACCAAAGATGCGCAGCAAGAATCCAAGAAGGGATGCGGTGATATTTTCAAGAAAAGCGAAATAGTCAATGAAATGATAATAAAGGAGATAAAAAACGGTACATGATGAGATAAATAAAGCGACAAACTTTATAACATCCTTGTTCGAATTGATGTAATCAATCAAATCGTCTTTTGTGATATTTATCTTCATGGTTAAACCCGAACCTTCCCGTTCTTGGTAATTGCTGACTTTTTCAGATTGACCTCACTCACATAAATACCATCGGTGTGTCCCAGTTGTATGCCTGTGGTGTTTATGCGATGATTCGGTAGTGCACCAATCCAGGAATCGTTAATGGATACGTATTTAGCTAACCCTGCGAGCACACAGATAGAGTACACAGATTTCCACAAGACTTCTGTGTTAATCTTGTGTAATCTCGTGTAATCCTGCGGCTTTATACGCGGATATCCACACAATATTGATCAAGCACTCGTAGAACCTGTCACATCACTCTGTGGCACGCCGTGTACTCGGTGGTTCTATAGCCATTGTTTTACCCAAGATATAGTCACAAAATCGTACAATAATCAATTAAAAGTTCTGGCACTGAATGAACCGGATTGCTTTTGTGCGTGGTGGCGTGGATCAGCAATGATGGTGATTGGATGTGGGCACTGAAGATCGTTTGCGTTACTTAACCGAACACAGATTGAGAGCCGTTTAATTCCGGTTATGTGCTGGTAATTTCTATGCAACCACAGGCAGGTCACGGCTTTAGGGTAGAATTCACCGATGGGAAGCCAAGGGGCACCTATAACTTTTTATGCATCGGTGACGCGGGTACTCTCGTATGACCAACTGGAAGGACACACTTGAACGACTGGCACTGTCACTCGGTATCTCGCTGTTTATTGGAATGATATTGATGGAAGTGCTCGGGCGGGGGCAGGAATTCAGAGACATGGTTGGCACGAGTGTAAGTGTCCTGATCGGTCCGCTGGCAGGCGTGTTACCGATCCATATAACGCTTCTTGTGATGGCTGCGATCACAGCCCTTTATGCATCGCTCATCCAGAAGTATACCATCGACTGGGAGTTGATGCGCTCTTTTGGCGACAAGATGAAGGCGTTTCAGAAGGAATACAGGGAAGCACAGCTTGCAGAGAACAAGCAGAAGCTCAAGAAGCTGGATGAGCAGCGTGCTGCCATGATGGGGGACCAGGGAAAGATGATGAAACAGCAACTCAAACCGATGGCATACATCAGCATCCTAACACTACCACTGTTCTTCTGGGCGATGGCATTTGTGAGCGCCCACCCCAACTTTACCCTGGTATTCCCGTTCTGGGGTGAAAAATCACTTATGGAGCCCGCTTTTGCAGGAGTCTTCTATTACTGGATCGTCTGGTACATGTTATGCTCGCTTCCGATCAGCCAGGTCATCAGAAAGGCGCTTGACATCGGCGGAGCCTGAGTTTCGGTGCTTTTTGATTTTCTGGTCGGTTGAAAATATGATACCAATCCTGCAAATCGCGGTATGATTAGATGGGTGAAATCAGTGTTAATCTGTGGATAACAGCGTTAGTTGCCACTGATTAACGTAGATTACATAGATTAACGATGTAAATGACTTTTCAGATCAGTAGTGCTCCATTTTGGCAGTTGTGCCTACACAAGACAACTCATGATAACCAGAAAATAATAAAAAGTCTCCAAATTCAAAACATATCCGATAATCGCTTCTTTGCCCGGGATTTTACCTCATCAAACAAATTTCGACCGTGCGCATCGATCCCGACGATGAGCGGTCCGAACTCATGCACATCAAGCACCCAGACCGCCTCTGCCATGCCAAGATCAAGCCAGTTCACATCCCGCACGACGATATGATCTGCTGCAACCACAGCACACCCGCCGACCGCCGCAAGATACACGCACCGGTTCAGCATCACACCAGCAACCGACATCGACATCCCGCCCTTGCCAATGATGGCACGTACATCAAACCGTTTCAGAAGTTCATCTGTATGCGAGTCCATGCGGGCGCTTGTAGTCGGTCCCGCAGCAACCACCTGCCACGATCCGTCCGCATCCCGCATGACCGGACCGCAGTGATAGATCACAGCACCATCCGAGTCAAACGGAGTCGCAGGTCTCTGCAATATGCGCTCGTGTGCCCGGTCTCTGGCTGTAACAACTGTGCCATCCAGATATACAAGATCACCCGCACGAAGCCGGAGAATGTCGGGCAGAGTAATTGGAGTTTGCAGGTGGTGGGTGGTCATGGGGTTGTTTCTGGCACTATCTGGCTTAAAACGTTGTCCACCCGATTGATTTACGCCGATTCGTAACTACTCAGGCATGTTGATTGGTCGTCCGATAGCAATCCTGTACTTTCTGGCAAGAAAAATAACCGCGGAGGGCGCAGAGGAACGAGAGAGCGTTTAACCGTTTATTCCCCCTCCGCGTCCCTCTGCGCACTCTGCGGTTAAATTCCCTGTTTGGAGACTTTTTAATTTCTTCTGGATAAGTGGATCATGGCAAAAAAAGATTAACCGCAGAGGACGCTGAGGATCGCAGAGGGTTGTTGTTTCTCTCTCCCGTCCCTCTACGCTCTCTGCGGTTTTTCGAATCGTCCCAGAAAATAATAAAAAGTGTCCCTGTTTGGTTGCAGTATGCTCCATGTCCCGGGTAGTTCCTGCATAGTGAAGTCCCCCGATAGTGGTTTTAGGTACCTGATTAGTTACGCCGATTCTGCCCTTTCTTTATATCCACTTCAAAAAGCATGGTAAAACTCATCTTCAGTCTTTCTGAAAATATACAGAAAAAACTCAATCAGTATTCATCCGTATTAATATGTGGCTAAAAGTCATATCAGCCACAGATTAACACTGATTTCACAGATTCGAGGCAATATCTGCGTAAATTTGTGAAATCTGTATCTACTATAATTATCATAAATCACCAATTTTTTAGATAGTGCATCGGTTACCCCTTAATTTGAAGCGGATACCTTTCTTTCATATTGGCATCCCGTTTTAGGGCTACCACAACGAAACCCCATGCATACACCACCCTCAACTGCCGGAAAAAACTAAAAACCACCCCAAATAGCTGCAAAAAGAAGAGATGCTGGCGCAACCAACACGCCAGCAAAGGCACACCATTTTACTGCTCAACTAATTCCAATCCGAGTCCTTCCGGCACTTCTCCGCTCCCTACTGCCGGCGTGATCGGTGGTTGCCCGAGATCCGTGAATATCTGCTGCCCTTCCGAGCTAATCACAAGTTTCACAAATTCGAGCCCCATACCGGGGCTTGGTGCATTTTTTGGCACCGTGATTCCGTACACAACCGGTTTTCCGGTAACGACATTGCCGTTTGCCTGCACAACCTGCACCGTTTTATACGTGTCTGTGTATGAAACGCTGCTTAAATCGATCGCTTGCGGTAGTTCCACGAACAACTGGTCGTGCTGCTTTGCCACACTTCTGTAAATGAAGTAATAGTCGATTTCCTGTGCATCCAGACCTGCGATAAGCTCCATCTCCATGCTGCGAATCATAAGTTTGGCGGACGGATTGATACTCTCTGATTCTGGCAGGTACAGGACATACGTGCCGTTTGCA